>NZ_JBFBBY010000065.1:0-43143 GCF_040682875.1 Amycolatopsis sp. NPDC051071
GCTCGCCGGGCTGAAGACGCCGTTCCGCCCGAACGGCCGGATCACCGCGACAAAATTTGTCCTATGGGGACCCCTCATGACACTTGGGGGGTTTGGTGAGGGGGCGTCAACCGCACACGTGGGCACGAATCGAGCATTCCGCAGGCGGCAAGTGTCCTTTGTGGATAGTAGAGGTGCGGCCCGGACCCGCGCAGCGAAGCCTCTGCCTTGAAGCTCGCGGAGCACACCTCACGACTCAAGGCAGAGACTGCGCCACGCCACCTTTGCCTTACCCCTCAATAGAACACGACTTGCCACTCACGACCCCTGGAGGCAGCGCGACACCCGTTGCCCCCAATGCGGCATTGGAGACGTTCAGCGTCCCCAATGCCGCATTGGGGGCATCAGGGGCATCGAGTGTTGCGGGGGGAGCGGGGGTGGGCACCGAGTGGGGCTTAGCGGTACGGGGAGGTACGGCCACCCAAGTCGGCAGCTCTGCTTGTAGGAGTACTGCGCGTTCGCGTCGGCTGCTCCGTGCCTGGGAACGAGGCGCCGCGCAGCAGTGCCTCGACCGAGCCGTAGCGCTTCACCAGGTTCTGCGCGTCGAGCAGGAGTTCGCTCACGATCGCTCCCTCTTCTCGGGTGCCGGTGGACGGCAGCGGATGACCGTGACGTCGCCCTCCATGCCCGCCTGACCGGCGTCGTACGGGACCACGTAGGTCTCGCCCTTGCTTAGTGCGTACTCGCCACCGTGTTCGGTGCGGAGCGTGCCCGATCCGTCCATCACGACCAGTACAGCGAACGACGGGTCGAGTGACAATGTTGTCGACTTCCCGGAAACTGTGGGACGCAGCTGATCGGCGCGGAAGAACGCGTCACTGCCGCCGGCGAGCAGGTCCACAGTGGACGAGCTGTCGCCCGCGGTGCGCTTGACGATCGAGCCGAGCCGCTCTTCGTCCCAACCCGAGGTGTCGAGCGTTTCGATGGCGGTTTCGAACCCGATCCCGAGGTGTGCCTTCTCCGGGTTCGCCAGGAAGTCGCGCCATTCCAGGGTCAGCGAGAAGTCGGTCGGCTGCTGGAGTTCGACGACGAACACGCCTTCGCCGATCGCGTGCGGCAGCCCGGCCGGGATGTAAACTGTGTCGCCGGGGGTGACCGCGACGCTGTTCAACGCGTCGAGCATGGCGGGTGCGTCCTGGGTGCGGGCCCATTCGTTGACCGTCGCTTTGTCGACAGTCTCCTGGAAACCCGGGTAGACACGCGGGTCATCGCCATAGGTGCCGACCACGATCCACGCCTCGGTCTTGCCGAAGTGTGAGTCGAAATGCCGTCGTGCGAACGAATCCGACGGGTGGAAGTGCACCGGCAGGCGCTGGCCCGCGTCGAGCAGCTTCACCAGCAGGCCGGTCGAATCACCCAGCGCCTCGACGTGCTTCGCGCCGAGCCAGGCGGAAGGGTTCTCGCGGACGGCGTCGCGCAGCCAGACCCCGTCGGGGAGTTTGGTCAGGCCGGTGGTCTCCTGGCCGAACATCGTGGTGGCCGAGCCGACCCAGTCCTCCGGGCCGAACTTGGACTCGGAGGAAGCGCCCCGCAGCGCGGCGATGGCGTCGCCGCCGCGGTAGAACTGCGGCGGCTGGTTCGCCGGCAGGCGGATCGGTTCGAGGTGACCGCTCATGAAGGCGCGACCTCCCCGGAACCACGGGCTACGAGATGCACGGGCAGAACTACCTTTCTCGGTGCGGATTGATCTCCCTGTACCCGGGCGAACAGCAGTTCCGCCGCCGCCCGGCCCAGCGCGCTCACGTCGTGCGCGATCACGGAGACCGGCGGATCCAGCAGATCCGCCAGTTCGAAGTCGTCGAAGCTGATCATCGCGGGCCGCCGCCGCGCGTGGGCCAGCGTGCGCAGCAGGTGCACGGCGACCCGGTTGTTGCCCGCGATCACGGCGGTGGCCGGGTTCGGCCCGGTGAGCAGCCGCCGCACGGCGTCACCGACGCTCTCCGCCGTCGGTGTCCGCATCACGACGAGGCTCTCGTCGTAAGGAATCCCGTTGCGGACACAGCCTTCCCGGAACCCACGCAGGCGCTCGCCCGCGGTGAAGATGTCCGGGCTGTCGGCGAGGAACGCGATCCGGCGGTGGCCGTGTTTCACGAGGTGGGCGACGGCTTCGACGGTGCCGCCGATGTTGTCGACCAGCACCGTGTCGGCCACGATGTCACCGGCGGGCCGGTCGAGGAACACCACCGGCGTACCGGCGCGCATTTCGGGCACCAGGTAGCCGTGCTGCATCCCGGCCGGGACGACGAGGATGCCGTCGACGCGGCGGGAACAGAACTCGAGGACCAGTTCGCGTTCGCGGTCGGAGTTCTCCTCGGACGACCCGGTCAGCACCTGGCGGCCGAACGACGTCGCGATCCGTTCGACGGCCCGGTTGAGCTCCGAATAAAAGGGGTTCCCGACGTCTTCGACGATCAGGCCGATCGTCCCGGTCGTCGAGCCGCGCCGCAGGTTCCGCGCGCCGAGATTGCGCCGGAACCCGAGCTGCTCGATCGCCGCCATGACGCGCTCGGCCGTGTCCGGATGGACGGCGGGCTCGTCGTTCACTACCCGCGAGACGGTTTTGATGCTCACGCCCGCGAGCCGGGCCACGTCGCTCATCGTGGCCCGCCTGCTGGTGGTGCGGTGGCCGTTGTCCGGTCCGCTGGAAGACAACGTTGTCATAGTGGCGGGAATTGAACGCGAGCGACGCGATGATGTCAATGCTTGATTCGCCGGAGAGCCACTTTCCGAGTTCGAACCGTTACGGCTGGGCGACCGCGATACTGGGGGTATGAGCGAGTTCTACCGACCGGTGCCCGCGGGACCGGTGCTGGGCGAGCCGTTCGCGTCTGCCCGGCCGGGTGACTGGCCCGGCACGGAGTCGAGGAAGTGGGACCCGCTGCTGCGGGCCTTCGTCGCCCCCGGTCAGGTGCGGATGATCATCGAGACCGTCGCGAGCGAGGGGACCGTCGGCCGGGTGCGGCTCCTGGTCGACGGCGATTGGCTGGTCACCGAGCTGAGTGCCGGTGAGGAGGTCTCCCGCGAGGTCGTCGAGCTGGTCATCGAGGACGAGCTGACCGAGATCGTCCTGGAAGGGCTGCGGCAGTCGGGAAGCGGCACGGTCCGGGTCGCCGCGTTCGTGCTGCCACTGCCTTGAGGCGCTGTCGTTAGGGGCTGCTTTGAGTCGCTGTCCTGAACCGGACAAGGTTTGCGGATCTCTTGACCAGGTGGTCGGTTCTTGTCGAAGGTGAGCAGGCGGCGACAACGTTGTCAGGAGTCGGCCTTCCCATGCCTGCACGTACTTCGACCCGCGTCGCCGGGTTGTTCACCGCGCTCGTTCTCCCCGCCGGGCTGCTCACGCCGTCGCGGCGGCGGCACCCGGTGGCGACCCCGTGGACGCGGTCAACACCTTCATCGGCACCAAGGGTGACGGCAATACCTTCCCCGGTGCCTCGGCGCCTTTCGGGATGACGCAGGTCGTCGGGGACCGGACGGTCGAAGGGATGGTCCAGTCGCAGGCGTTCTGTGGGGGAAGCCGTACAAGAGCGGTACCCCCGGCTCAACCCTGGCTTCCCCTGGCGCAAGAAACTGTCCTCAGTGGACACTAAGGGCGGCACGAAGGACGACCGCACGGTGTTCTCCACGTCGCTCTACCACGCGCTGCTGCGACCTGCGCGTGCGAAGGACATCGCGGAATCCGTGCTCGCCATTCGCGACCAGGGTGGTTACCAGAAGGACGGGTTTGTCCAGTACGACACCGAATTTCCGAAGAAGGGGCAGGACACCAACCCGAACCACGGTGCTTCGGCCACTTTGGAATACGCGCTCGCCGACTGCTCACTGTCCATCATGGCCCATGCTCTCGGTAAGAAGGCGGACGCGAAAGCCTTGTCCGACAAGGCACACACGTATCGGTCCCTGTGAAACCCGAGTGTGAGCGATCGCGGCTTCACCGGGTTCTACCGGCCCAAGGTCACCGATGGAGAGTGGCAGTACCAGTGGCTGACGCAGCAGGACGTCCCCGGTCTCGTCGATCGGATGGGTGGCAAGGAAAACGTCGGCAAGCGGCTCGACGACTTCTTCGCCGGGCACCGGGCAGTTCGTGCTGAACGCGCCGCGCTTCGAGAAGTCGGTGTGCACCTGGAGAACGGCCGTGACATCCCAATCAAGGCCGAGGGCGCGGACCCGTCGAAGCTCCAGTACGTCCAGGGACTGGGATCCGGCTCACAGCGGGCTTACGTCGGCCTGGAACAGCTGACGCGAGGGACCACTTTGGACTTCAAGCTTACGGACGACGTCGCCAAGGCGACGTGGGCGACCGGCCCCAAAGGCGCAGTGCGCAGGCTGATCCGAGTGGTTTAGACCGGTTCTGGCCGGGGGTCGTGAGGAGCATCACGGCCCCCGGTGTTCCGGTGAGGGCCGTCACGCCTCACACTGGTATTACCACGTCCGACAGCGCTGTTGACGTTCTTGGCGAGTCCGCCTTGGACAGTGCTCGTCGGACGTAGTCATGTGCACACACATAGTGGTGAGACCCCCACAGGAGGAGAAAGTGTCCAGCAAGGCCGCTCTAGTATTCCGCGTGGCCGCGGTAGCCGAAGCCCTCTCCTGGGCCGGGCTGCTGGTCGGGATGTTCCTCAAGTACGCCGTCAAGCTCGGCGAGGGCGGCGTCCCCGTCCTCGGCATGGTGCACGGTGTCGTGTTCGTCCTCTACGTGCTGGTCTCTCTGTCCGTGGCGAAGTCTCTCGGCTGGCGTCCCAAGACCCTGATCCTCGCGCTGCTCTCCAGCCTCCCGCCGCTGTTCACCTGGTGGTTCGAGTCCTGGGCGCTGCGCAACGGCAAGCTCGACGGCCCGCAGCGGCTGTCGCACGGCGGTGTCGGCCTGTTCGACCGGACCCCGGAACCCGCGGCCGTCTGATCTTCTTTTAAAGCGCGTGAAGGCCCCCTTCCCTCGGCTGGTCATCTAAACCCATGGCCGAGGGAAGGGGGCCTTCACGCGCTATTCGGTGAAGTCGCCGGTGGCCTTGCGGACCTTGGTGAGCAGGTCGGTCAGCTGCTCGGTCTGCTTCCCGGTGAGCCCGGTCAGCCCGAAGTCGATATCGGTGACCGCTTTGGTGGCCTCTTCGCGCCGTACGCGGCCTCCGTCGGTGATTTCGACCAGGGTGGTCCGGCGGTCGGTCGGATGCGGGACACGCTTGACCAGACCGTCCTTTTCGAGCCGGTCGACGATGTTGGTGACGCTCGTCGGGTGCAGCTGCAGTCGTTCACCCATCACACGCATCGGCAGGTGGGACGCGCGCGCGAAGGTCAGCAGGACCAGCGCCTCGTACCGGGCGAAGGTCAGCCCGTGCGGTTTGAGCGCGCCGTCCACCGCGGACTGGATGATCTGTTGCACGCGCATGATCCCGGTCACCGCGGCCATGGTTTCGGACGGCCCGATACGGGTCTCCCACAGCTGCGCCGCGCGGGCGATCGGATCGAACGGCAACGGACGGCTCATGGCGTTCGAAGTTACCAGCGGGTACCCGTGCCATGCCGCACGACCGGGTGTTATGCGTGGGAAAAGTGTCTGAACGAGGAGCAGAAGATGATCGTGGCCTTCAGTGTCAGCCCGTCCGCGGCCGAGGACGACGGCGGTGTCAGCGAGGCGGTCGCTCGCGCGGTGAAGGTGGTGCGCGAGTCCGGCCTGCCGAATTCGACCAACGCCATGTTCACCAACATCGAGGGTTCCTGGGACGAGGTGATGGACGTCGTCAAACGGGCCGTCGAAGCGGCGGGCGAGGGTTCGTCACGGGTCGGGCTGGTACTCAAGGCCGACATCCGGCCAGGTTACGAAGGCCAGCTGACCGCGAAGGTGGAGCGCGTCGAGAAGCATCTGAGCGAGTAGGTCAGGGGAGCGGCGGGGTGAACGACACCAGCCACAGCCTGTCCTTGACCGCGATCGCCACCGGATAGCCGAACGTGCTGCCGTCGCCCAGTTTCCCGCTGACGGTCGCCGAAGTCGGCGAGACGTCGTCCGGCGCGAACCTCACCGTGACGTCGTGCGCGCCCCGGCCCACCAGCGTGTCGACGTAGGACTTCGCGAAGTCGCCCGCCGCCGCGGGCGGGTAGTCGATGAGTTCGGAGAGGGCCTCGGCGTCGTGCCGGTTGAGCGCGGTGGCGAGGTCTTCCCTGAGCTGACCCGGGCTGCCGACGCCGGGATCGGGTTGATGGGCGATCAGCACCGTGATGACGCTCACCCAAACGACAGCGATGGCGATGGCGAGTGCCACCGTGGCCGTCCTGCGTGTCGGAATGTCGATCACCCCCTCGAAGGGGAGCCTGCCGGAACCGGTGCGTCCTGCCAAGCGGGCAGCCGGGGGCATGCGGTGAAACACTCGGGGATGCGTGCCAGGATGGAACCGTGACACACCCACGCGGATCAGCAGCGAAGACGGCGGCCCTGTCCGCCGCGCTTTCCGGCGCGGTCGACCTTTCCGCGCTCAAGGCGCGTGCCGAAGCGCCCCAGAAACAGCCCCCGGCGCCCCCGCGTCCCCCGGTCGACGGAGCCGAGCCCGGCCCCGCCCCGGCCGCGGGCGGTGCCGTGATCGAAGTCACCGAAGCGACCTTCCAGGCCGACGTCGTCGAACGATCCCTGCATCAGCTGGTGGTCGTCGACCTGTGGGCCGAATGGTGCGGACCGTGCAAGCAGCTCAGCCCGGTGCTGGAGCGCCTCGCCGCCGAATCCGGCGGTGCCTGGGTGCTCGCCAAGGTGGACGTCGACGCCAACCCGCGCATCGCGCAGCTCTTCGGCGCGCAGTCGATCCCGACGGTCATCGCCATCGGCGGCGGCCAGCCGGTCGACGCGTTCTCGGGCGCGCTGCCCGAACCCGAGATCCGCAAATGGCTCGGTTCGCTGCTGGACGCGCTGCGCGACAAGCTGCCAGGCATCGCGGCCGCCGAGGAGAACGGCGGCGGTGTCGAGGTGCCGGAGGACCCGCGGTTCACCGAGGCCGAGGAGGCCTTCGAACGCGGGGACTTCGCCGAGGCACAGGCCGCCTACGAGCGCATCCTCGACGTCGAACCGGCGAACGAGGAGGCGAAGACCGCGCTGGCGCAGGTCAAGTTCACCGCGCGTGCCGAGGCCGCCGGACCGGACGCGATCGCCAAGGCCGACGCCGACCCGGCCGACCTCGACGCCCAGCTCGCCGCGTCCGACCTCGAAGTCGCCGGGCAGGAGCCCGAAGCGGGCTTCGCGCGGCTGATCGCCGCTGTCCGGCGTACCGCGGGGGACGACCGCAACAAGGTGCGGGAGCACCTGGTGGCCCTTTTCGAACTGTTCGACCCGGCGGACGAGCGGGTCATGAAGGCGCGACGGGACCTGGCGAGCGCACTGTACTGAGGTTCGCGAGAGTGTCATAAGGGGTCCCCATAGGACGAAATTCGTCCCATGGGGACCCCTTATGACACTTCCGGGACGCGTGACCGGTTTCGCGACCCCCGGATGCCATGAACGGCCCGGTACTGGCAAAATTTGCCAGTACCGGGCCGTTCATGGCATTTCAGGGGAGCGAGATCAGCCGTACTGGGTCGAGCACACCGAGGAGCTCTCCAGGTAGCCCTTCCGCAGTGCCTCGATCCGCTCGAAACCGTTGTCCACGCGCTTGCCGTTGACGTCGGCCGAGACCAGGCTCTCCGGGCTCAGCAGGTCCGAGATCGCCTCGTCGAGGTCGCCGGCCGAGAGCCGCAGTGTCGCGCCGGGCACCGAGCTTGCCTTCGCCCACGCGCCGACCAGGCAGGCGGTGCGCAGACCCGCGTTCGCGTTGTCGATCGACGCGCCGACACCCTTCTGGATGCCCACGGCGTAGCGGGACGCGATTTCCGAGAACGCGGCGAAGTCGCCCTTGCCCTCGCTGTGCCCGCTCTTCCACTCCGCCTCTTGGTCGACCGGCTGGGCGAGTTCGCGCAGCTTGGCAAGGTCGATGCTGACGGTGTTGTTCGACGGGCAGTACGACGCGGGCGGGGTGCTGGGGCCGCCGGGGCAGCTGCCGTTGCCGTCCTCGGTGATTTCCGGGCCGGGGACGCCGGCGCCCTTGAAGGCCTCGTCGAGGCTCTTCTTCAGGATCCCGACGATCTCGGCGTCGAGCTTCGCGTCGCCCTTGCCCTTGTCACCCTTGTCGAACGGGCGCTCGGTGATGCGTGCCTTGATGTTCTCTTCGTTCATCGTCGCGCATTCCTTCGGGCCCTTTTCGAACCCGGCCTGGAACGCGTACGTGCGGTCGAACGCCGTGCCGTGCGCGCCCTGTTTGGTCGCGCTGGTGCCGGCCTGGTCGCGGATCAGGAACAGCGACGCCATGACCTGGCTCAGGCCCTCGGACGTGGAAACACGGTAGAACTTGCTCTTGCCCTCGGCGACCCAGCGGAAGTAGCCGCCCGCGAAGCAGTCGGCTTGCTGCTCCTTGACGATCGACGGGGTGCTCTTCTTGATACTGGCCTTTTCGCCAAGCCGGTACTGGACGGCGTGCCCGAGTTCGTGTGCGAGCACGACGGCGCTCGCCATTTTCCCGAACCGCTCGCGCAGCATCGGCAACAGCACACCGCGGTCCCACGCCACCGAATCGTCCGGCGGGCAGTAGAAGGCGTTGACGAGACCCTTGACGCTGCCGCATTCGGTGTCTTCGGTGTCGGTCCGCGCGCTGTAGGACAGCAGCGCCTTCAGCGGCTCGTACTGCTGCCCGAAGTCGCGCGGCATGACCTCGGTCCAGTAGGCCTGCGCGTCGGCGATCGCGGCGATGGCGAGCTGGTCGTCCTCGGAGCCGTCCTCGTTGCGGACCCGCAGGTCCGGCTTGGGCGCGTCCGGCTTCAGCCCGCTTTCGAAATGCGTGATCGGCAACCCGGCGACGTCGCCGGCACCCGGCTGGCCGCCGTCCTTGCCCTGCGTAGAGCTCCCCTTGTCGCCGCAAGCGCTCAGCCCGAGGGCCAGCGCCGCCACGATCACGATCAGAGCCGGGCGGCGAAAGCCCAACACTCCCCCTTGGATCATGTTCACTCGCTTGTCGTCTGGGCCCCGACCGGGCCGTGTACACCGGCAAGCACGGACCCTACCCAGCGCTTATGGCACGCGTGCAGGTAATCCCCGAAGTGGGTCTTGAGCGAGGTGAGGGCGTGGGCGATATGGTCGCTCCTCATGAGAGCAGTCCGCCGGTTCACCGTCCGCGCGAGCCTTCCGGAGTCGCTCTCCGGCCTCGGTGACCTCGCCACGAATCTGCGCTGGACCTGGCATCCGCCCACGCGCGACTTGTTCGCGTCGATGGACGCGGAGCTGTTCAACCGCGTTCGCGACCCGCTGCGGATGCTCACCGCCCTGCCACCGGCCCGGCTCGACGAGCTGGCCGTGGACGACGCCTTCCTCACCCGCGCGCGCGAGGCCGTCGCCGACCTGGACCGCTACCTCGCCGAGCCGCGCTGGTACCAGAAGCAGGGCGACGCCGATCTCCCTTCCGCCGTCGCGTACTTCTCGATGGAGTTCGGCGTCACCGAGGCGCTGCCGAACTACTCCGGCGGCCTCGGCGTGCTCGCCGGTGACCATCTCAAGGCGGCGTCGGATCTCGGCGTGCCGATGGTCGGTGTCGGTTTGCTGTATCGCGCCGGGTACTTCCGGCAGGCGCTTTCGCTCGACGGCTGGCAGGTCGAGCACTACCCGGTGATCGACCCCAACGCCTTCCCGCTCGAACTGCTGACCGACGGCGGCGAGCCGGTGCTCGTCGACGTCGCGATGCCCGCCGGGCGCACCCTCCACGCGCAGATCTGGAAGGCCCGTGTCGGCCGGATCCCGTTGCTGCTGCTGGACACCGACACCGACGTCAACGACGAAGACCTGCGCGCGGTCACCGACAGGCTCTATGGCGGCGACGCCGATCACCGCATCCGGCAGGAGATCCTGTCCGGCATCGGCGGCTTCCGCGCGGTGCGCCGCTACTGCGAGCTGACCGGACATCCGCAGCCGAAGGTGTTCCACACCAACGAAGGCCACGCCGGTTTCCTCGGGCTGGAACGTGCCCGCGAGATCATCGGAGCCGACGGGCTGGCGTTCGACGAGGCGTTGCCCGCCGTCCGCGCGGGCACCGTGTTCACCACGCACACCCCGGTCAGCGCCGGGATCGACCGGTTCCCCGTCGACCTCGTCCAGCGGTACTTCACCGACGGCAGGCTGGTCCCGAACGTCGATCCGCGCCGGGTGCTGGCGCTCGGCGCGGAGGACAACCCCGGTCTGTTCAACATGGCGCATATGGGCTTGCGGCTCGCGCAGCGCGCGAACGGCGTGTCGGCACTGCACGGCCGCGTGTCGCGCCGGATGTTCTCCCGGCTGTGGCCCGGTTTCGACTTCGACGAGGTGCCGGTCTCCTCGGTCACCAATGGTGTGCACGGGCCGACCTGGGTGGCACGTGAACTGAGCGCGCTGCTCGGGCGCAACCATGAGGAATGGGGTCTCGACGGCCATCAGGGCAAGCCGCTGCGCGACGGCGTCAGCGACGAGCAGCTGTGGGCGTTGCGGCGGGAACTGCGGGAGAAGCTGGTCGCCGAGGTGCGGCGCCGGGTGCGGGCCGCGTGGATGCAGCGTGGCGCGTCGGCGCTCGAACTCGGGTGGACCGACACGGTCTTCGACCCCGACGTGCTGACCGTCGGGTTCGCGCGCCGCGTGCCGACGTACAAACGGCTCACGCTGATGCTGCGCGACCCGGAGCGGCTGCGCGCGCTGCTGCTGGACGAGCGGCGCCCGATCCAGCTCGTCGTCGCCGGCAAGTCGCATCCGGCCGACGAGGGTGGTAAGCAGCTGATCCAGCAGATCGTCCGGTTCGTCGATGATCCCGAGGTGCGGCGGCGCATCGTCTTCCTGCCGGACTACGACATGTCCATGGCGCGCTACCTCTATCGCGGTTGCGACGTCTGGCTGAACACGCCGGTGCGGCGGCTCGAAGCGTGCGGGACGTCGGGGATGAAGTCGGCGCTCAACGGCGGGCTCAATCTGTCCATCCGGGACGGCTGGTGGGACGAATGCTACGACGGCAGCAACGGCTGGGCGATCCCCACCGCGGACGGCGTCACCGATCCGCTGCGCCGTGACGAACTGGAGGCCGCGGCGCTCTACGACCTGCTGGGCCACCAGATCGCGCCGCTGTTCTACGACCGCGACCCCGGCGGGGTGCCCGGCGGCTGGTTGTCGATGGTGTGGCACACGCTGGAGACGACGGGACCGCGCGTGCAGGCGTCGCGGATGGTGCGGGAGTACGTCGAGTCGGGCTACCTGCCCGCGTCGCGAATGGTCGCGGAGGCGACGGGCGACGCTTATCGCGGCGCGCTGTCCCTCGCCGATTATCGGACCAAACTCGACGTCGCGTGGCCGCGGGTGCGGATCTTCGACACCGAACTGCTCGTCGAGGACGCCGCGCCGATGGTCACCGGCACCGAGGTGACCATCCGGGCGCGGATCGACCTCGCCGGTCTCGACTCGTCCGAAGTGGACGTCCAGGCCGTGGTCGGGAAGGTCGGCGACGGGGACGAACTGAGCGAGCCCGTCACCGTCGCGATGTCCGGCGACGGGATCGGCGCGTTCGCGGCGCGGCTGAAGCTGCCGCATCCGGGCTCGATCGGCTACACGGTCCGCGTGCTGCCGAAGCACCGTCTGCTCGCCACACCGGCGGAACTCGCGCGGGTCGTGCTCGCCTGAGCTGACGAGGGTTCAGGGACACCCTTGAGCTCGCTCGCCTGACCTAACGCAAGAAGGGGCCCGGCCGGTGCGTCATCGAGACGTACTCGGCCAGCTTCGCGTGCTCCCAGCAGAGCTGGGCGAACCGCGCGAGTTCGGCTTCGCGCCGCCGGTGTGCCCGGGAAAGGACCAGGCCCGTCGTCCCGGCGCCGACCACCATCGCCAGCACGACGATCACGGCGAGTTCCATTCCGCACTCCTTGAATCGGGCCGCTCCGATCGCGGCCGGTACCGCGACGCTAAGCGCGGTGATCGTCTTAGCGCACGTCCGTCCCCGCCTTGGTCATGAAGTGGTCATGGGACGAGCGTACGGTTTATTTTGGTCAGCAGTTGGTCATTTCCACGTCGTTGTCAAGTCGGTGGCGAACAAAAGGCGACGCCGACCTTTGCTATCGTCCAAGAAATGACAAACTCGCAGGTGAAAACGGGTTTGCCAAGTTTGTCACCCGGCGCCGAATCTCGTCTTCCGTCAATTCGGGGGCGATTCGTGCCGCGTATTGCGGTCGAATAGGATCTTTGGCCTTGAGGTCGCCTTTCGGGGGGTCGCACAGGGGAGGAATAGTGACTTCGGCGAAGGAAACGAAAATGTCGCGCAAGGCGAAGGACCGGTTGCACCACATCCATGCCCGTGCCGGGATCCGGCAGGACGGGCTTGGCAGTGCACTCGGTCCCGAACTGCGCGCCATCTGGGACATCGCCGACGACGCCGAGACCGGCCGCGTGCGCGAGATCGTCCTCCTGCGGTTGAACCGTGTACTGACACAGTTCGCCGACCCGCTCCTGCCCGAAATCGTCTGGACCGCCTACAACCTCGGTGTCGATCCGGCGGAACCGGGCGGGGGAATGGTCGGCAGGCTCAAGGGCATGGTCGGCCACGGCAGGGTCCCGGTTTCGGAGCGGACCTGCACTCGCCGGTTCTACCGGTTCCTGGACAGCGTGAAGAAAAGCTTGGACGGCGAGCAGGAGGCCATCACCGACGAAGACCTCGGTGTGGCTTCGCGGTGGCTGACCGGGAACGCGCGGCCCGGTCCGGCGATTCCGGAACCCGCCGCCGCTCCCGACGAGCTGTCCGCCGCCATTCGCGGTCTGCGGGCGCCGGTGCCGCCGGTGCTGCGGATGTTCCTCGACGGCCGGGTCCTCGGCCCCGCGGACGGCGCCGGCGGCCCGCTCCTCGCCGGGCTCGGCCCCCGGGGTGACTGGTTCTGCGTCTTCACCGGTGAGCGGCTGCTGGCCGAATACCGTGCGGCCACCGGGGCGGGCTGGTCCCGGACCGGTCGCTGGTCCGGACGGGACGTCGTGCGCGTCGCCGCGGGCCGGATCAGACCGACGGGGGTGCTGGTCAACCCGAGTCCGGTGCGGGGATCGGGTATCGACGCCGCCCTGCCGCTCCCGCCGGAGGAGATCGCCCGGCTCGCGCTCGACCGCTGACCATCGCACAAGGACGACACTGGACATGCCCGATTTCGAAGCCGTTCCCGCGCGACTGAGCCGGGCGGGGCACCACTGCCGCGATCTCGTCGAGATCTTCACCAGGCAGCCCGCACTGGGGTTTAAGGCCACGGCGAGCGAAGCGGGGGATCCCGTGCTCGCGAAGGCGCTGGAGAGTTTTCAGCAGGCCTCGGCGCACAGCATCGCCGTACTCGCCGAAGACACGCGCCGGCTCGGTGACCGGCTGGACGAGGCCGCCCGGCGCTACCGGTCGATCGAGGACGAAGCACTCGGCAACGTCGAGACGATCGAGGCAACCGAAGGTCAGGTCCGTCCGGCGGCGGTCGTCCTCGACACCAATGTCATCCAGGCCGTTCTCGGCTGACCGGACAGGACGAATGATGGAGCCGGAGCAGCCGGACGGCGCGAGCGCGCCCTGGACGGCGGGAACGATCAGCGTGCTCAGAAGCGAGGCGGAGCGCGTGCGCGCGCTTTCTCGTTCGCTGGAGGACTTCGCCGTCGACCTGCGTCAAATCGATCCCGGCGCGTGGTCCGGCCGGGCGCACGACGCGTTCGCCGAGCGGCGCACCGGACTGGCAGGCCGGTGCCGGCAGGTCGCGGAGACACACGCGAGCGCGGCACGGGCACTGGACGACTATGTCGCCGTCCTGGAGCAGCTGACCAGAAGCGCGCAGTATTCGACGGACTCCCTGCTCCTGCGGAGGCTCGCCGGTCAACGAGCCGAAGCGGCGGCACGGGCGGCCGCCGCGCTGACCGGCGCGAGCGGCGAGCTGACCACGTTGCGTGTGCTGCTCGGCGACCTCGACCAGCCCCGTGCCCGGCAGCTCGTGCCGCGCCAGCCGTCGAAGCTGCCGCAGCCGGTCGACGCTCCGGCGGAGCCCGGCTTGGCCCCGAGCCTTCTCCTGACCAACAGGGTCGAGTTCGACAAGGGACTCCAGCACCTCAGCGACGCGATGTGGCTCTTCTGGTCCCGCAACTAGAGGACTACTCGCGTCAGGGAACGGCCGGGGTGCCGCCTTCCCGCACCGGCAGGCCCGCCGAGCGCCACGCCCGGAACCCGCCTTCGAGGTCGGTCGCGCCGGTCAGGCCGAGCCGACGCAGGTCGGCGGCGGCCAGGCTCGACGAGTACCCCTCGTTGCACACCACGATCACCGTCGACTCCGGTTTCACCTCCGGCAGTCGCCACTCGCTGTCCGGCGCGAGCCGCCATTCGAGGTGGATCCGCTCGACGACCACCGAGCCGGGGATCTCCCCCTCTTCGAGCCGGTTGACGTGCGGGCGGATGTCGACGATCAGGGCGCCGTCGCGTTGCAGCCGTTGTGCCTGCTCGGGCTCCGCCCGGTCCAGTCCGGACCGAGCGGCCGCCAGCAGGTCGTCGATCGCACTCATGCCTGCTCCTCGTAGTGGGTCGCTTCGCGTCGCATGAGCGGGCACGCTGTGTTGATCGGCTCGCTCATGCGCCCAGTATCGGGGCCAGCGAAGGAATCTCGGCGGGAACGTCGGCGAGGGTGGTGTATTCCCGCGTCGAAACCAGTGGCGGCGAGTAGGCGTGGACGCTGGCGGCGGGTGCGGTGCCGATCCCGGTCACCTGATGCGCGCGACCGGCGCCGAAGCCGATGCCCTCGCCGGCGACATGCGTGCGGCGCCGGATCGGGCCGCCGGGGTAGCGGTACTCCTCGCCGAGTTCGCCCTGCAGCACGGTGAACGAGCCGGACGCGCCGCCGTGGTCGTGCGGTTTGGTCTGCTGGCCGGGCAGCCAGGACAGCAGCCACAGCTCGACACCGTCGGTCAGCGCGAGCCGTGCCCACCAGCGCCGGTCCTCGTCGAACCGCAGCAGGCCACGCAGGCCCGCGGTCAGTTCGGTGGTGACGGTGGTGGTCAGATCGGCCAGCTCCCGGGGCGTCCAGAGCAGGCGCTCGGGATGCAGCAGTTCCGGCAGCAGCGGATCGATCAGCTGCGGGTGGATCTCGATGTCCTGGCGCGGAGAAACGGACGTGGTCACCTTGAGGCTCCTCGTGAAGGGTTTCGCGGGCTCGGAAGCAGGGGCCGAACGCGGCGCGACACGGGGCCACGGCACAAGAGGTGTGCCGCTGAACGGGCGAGCTTTAACAGGCGGAGCTCAGCCGTGTCGCGCGGTGGTACACCCGGACGAGGCGACGAGGAGCAGGTCGATTGTCCGACGGCGCCAGAAAGAGCCCCCGATGACGGGGAAGGCGGTGGACACGGACCTGATCATGCCTTCGATCGTGCCACAGGCCGGGTGGGCGTGGTTACTCCGGAGAGCTCTGTCCCACTCCCTGGACCAGCCGCTTTCCGCCGACCGGCGGCCGGGTGTTCACGCGCGCGCCCGTGCGGACACAATGGGCGCGTGAGCGAGCCGATCCAGCCCAGCGAACTTGACGACCTCGTGGTGAGGATGACCGGTGTCGGGGTCCGCCGAACAGGCAACGACCTCCTCGCCGACCTCGACTGGACCGTGGAACTGGACGAACGCTGGGTGGTGCTCGGCCCGAACGGCGCGGGCAAGACCACCCTGCTCCGGCTGGCCGCGGCCGAACTCCACCCGACCTCGGGAACGGTCGACCTCCTCGGCGACCGCATCGGCAAGGTCAACATCTTCGAGCTGCGCCCGCGGATCGGGTTCACCTCGGCCGCGATCGCCCAGCGGGTGCCCGGCGAAGAGCGTGTCCTCGACGTCGTGGTGAGCGCCGGGTACGCCGTCGTCGGCCGCTGGCGTGAGGAATACGACAGCCTCGACACCGACCGCGCCCGTGACCTGCTGGCCGCGCTGGGCATCCCGCAGCTGGCGGACCGCACCTTCGGCACGCTGTCCGAGGGCGAGCGCAAGCGCACCCTGATCGCGCGGTCGCTGATGACCGACCCGGAGATGCTGCTGCTCGACGAGCCCGCCGCCGGGCTCGACCTCGGAGGCCGCGAGGACCTGGTCGCACGCCTTTCGGAGCTGGCCCTCGATCCGGAGGCCCCGGCTATGGT
Organism: Amycolatopsis sp. NPDC051071; assembly: GCF_040682875.1. NCBI lineage: Bacteria > Bacillati > Actinomycetota > Actinomycetes > Pseudonocardiales > Pseudonocardiaceae > Amycolatopsis > Amycolatopsis sp. NPDC051071. Next base: position 16,208 of record NZ_JBFBBY010000065.1, read on the forward strand.
GCTCGTCACCCACCACGTGGAAGAAATCCCGCCGGGCTTCACCCACGCGTTGCTGCTGCGCGACGGCCGCGCGGTCGCGTCCGGCCTCGTCGACGACGTCGTGACCAGCGATAACCTGTCCAAGACGTTCGACCAGGACCTCCTGCTCGAACGGTCCGGTGATCGGTTCTTCGCCCGTCGCCGTTGAGGGGTCGTACTGACCGGTAGCCTGCACTCTGTCGTGGACGGTTAAGGAGGACGGCGTGGGAGAGTTCGTAAGCCTCGAGGTCGAAGGCGGGGTCGGCACGATCCGGCTGGACCGCCCGCCGGTCAACGCGCTGAACAACCAGGTGCAGGCCGAGCTGGCCGAAGCGGCTCGTGAGGCGTCCGAGCGCGACGACGTGCGCGCGGTGATCCTCTACGGCGGCGAGAAGACCTTCGCGGGCGGCGCGGACATCAAGGAGATGGCCGAGCGCACGTACCCCGAGATCGCGAAGTTCGGCGCGGCGCTGACGGCGTCGCTGGACACCATCGCGAACATCCCGAAGCCCGTCGTCGCCGCCATCACCGGCTATGCGCTGGGCGGCGGCCTCGAACTCGCGCTGACCGCCGACCGCCGCATCGCCGGTGACAACGTCAAGGTCGGCCAGCCGGAGATCCAGCTCGGTGTCATCCCCGGTGCCGGTGGCACGCAGCGCCTCGCGCGGCTCATCGGCCCGAGCAAGACCAAGGACCTCGTGTTCACCGGCCGCTTCGTGAAGGCCGAAGAGGCCCTGTCCCTGGGCATCCTCGACGAGGTCGTCGCACCGGACGACGTCTATGCCGCCGCGCACAAGTGGGCAGCCCAGTTCGGAAGAGGCCCGGCCGTGGCACTGCGCGCCGCGAAGGCCGCGATCGACGGCGGCCTCGACACCGACCTCGCGAACGGACTTAAGCTCGAATCCCACCTCTTCGCCGCCCTGTGGGCGACCGAGGACCAGCGCAACGGCATGAAATCGTTCATCGAGAACGGCCCCGGCAAGGCCACCTTCGAGGGGAAGTAGCGAAGTGACCCAGGTGAACGATCCGGCGCCGAACCCGCACGCCACCGCCGAAGAGGTCAAGGCCGCGTTCGCGGACCCCAAACTCGCGAACGTGCTCTACCACGACTGGGAAGCCGGGACCTACGACGAGAAGTGGTCCATCTCCTACGACGAGCGCTGCATCACCTACGCGACGGACGTGTTCAACGCCGTCGCCGGTGATGACGACGGCCAGCCGTACCCGACCGCGATGGAACTGGGCAGTGGCACCGGTTTCTTCCTGCTGAACCTGATGCAGGGCGGCGTGATCAAGAAGGGCTCGGTCACCGACCTCTCGCCGGGAATGGTCCAGGTCGCGCTGCGCAACGCCGAGAACCTCGGCCTCGACGTCGACGGCCGGGTCGCCGACGCGGAGCGGATCCCCTACGAGGACAACAGTTTCGACCTCGTCGTCGGGCACGCGGTGCTGCACCACATCCCGGACGTCCGCGCGGCGTTCGCCGAGGTGCTGCGGGTGCTGAAGCCGGGCGGCCGGTTCGTGTTCGCCGGTGAGCCGACCAAGGTCGGCGATTTCTACGCCCGCAAGCTCGGCCAGTTCACCTGGTACCTCACCACGAACCTGACCAAGCTGCCGGTGCTCAACGGCTGGCGTCGTCCGCAGGAGGAACTCGACGAGTCCTCGCGTGCGGCCGCGCTGGAGGCCGTGGTCGACATCCACACGTTCGACCCGTCGGATCTCGAATCGATGGCGAAGGGCGCCGGGGCGCAGGACGTCCGCGCGGTCACCGAGGAGTTCGCCGCCGCCCTCGCGGGCTGGCCGATCCGGACCTTCGAAGCCGCTGTGCCGCAGGAGAAACTGACCTTGCGCTGGCGTCTGTTCGCGTACCGGCTGTGGCTGCGGCTGTCCTCTTTGGACAAGAAGCTGCTCGCCAAGGTGCTGCCGCGTGAGTTGTTCTACAACGTGATGATCACCGGTACCAAGCGATCTTAGGTTGCCGTACCAGTTCACTCTCGACGACGTCGCCTTCCTGCGCTCCAGCGCGGGGAGTGCGGCGATCGCCGGCTGCTCGTCCCTGCCGCTGACCGACAAGACCCGCATCGCCGACGTCGCCGCCGTGCGCCGGATCGCCCCGGATCACGCGGCCGCGGTACTGGAAACGGTGGTACTGCGGCGGAAGTCGTCGTCCAAACTGGACTCGGCGGGTTCGTGGCTGTTCACCGGTGACGCCCTTCAGCAGGCCAGCGCCACCTTGGTCGCCCGGCACCGGGCCTCGCGCCTGGCGGGCCGCGACGTCCACGACGTGACGTGTTCCGTCGGTGCGGACCTGATCGAGATCGCCCGGGTCGCCGCTCGGGCGCTGGGTTCGGATCTGGACGAGGTACGGCTGGCGATGGCGCGGCACAACTCCTTGGAAGCCGGGGTTTCGCCGGGGTTGCTGAAGGCGGACGCGCTGCGGCCGGTCAGCCGGTCTTCGGTCGTCGTCGCGGATCCCGCGCGCCGTGACTCGGCCGGGCGCCGGGCGTGGAAACCCGCCGATTTCCTCCCTCCGCTGGACGGACTTGTCGAGGCGTACGCGGGTCGCGAACTTTCGGTCAAATGCGCGCCTGGCCTCGATTTTTCCATCGCACCCTGGGCGGACGAGGTCGAGCTCGTTTCACTCGACGGTCAGGTCCGCGAGGCGTGCCTGTGGCGCGGCGTGGGATCCACCGTGTCGCGGCGCGCGACGGTGTTGCGTTCGGACGGTGCACAGTGGACGCTCACCGACGCCGAATCCGACGAAATCCCCTCGCGTGAGCCGGGTGAATGGATCGTCGACCCCGACGGCGCCGTCGTCCGGGCGGGACTCGTGCGGCATTACGCCGCGCGGCACGGCCTGTGGCAGCTGGACGAGCGGATCGCCTACCTCACGGGAGACGTCCCGCCGCCGGGAATCCGGGCGTTCCGGGTGTTCGAGTACGGACCGTACAGTGAGAAGAATCTTCGCGTACTGCTGAAAAAACACGATGTCGGGCGGCTGGAGATCCTCGTCCGCGGTCTCGACATAGACCCGGATGCCCTGCGGCGCAAGCTAAAACCTCGCGGCGGCGAAGAAGCTACTTTGGTACTCACCAGAATCGGCCGTTCTGGAGTAGCGTTCCTGTGCCGCGCACAGCTGACGTGAGGAGTATTTCGTGAGCCGATTCACCGGTCTGCTGAAACTGGCCGCCGCCGCGGCCGCCGGAGCCGTTCTCGCCGGTGGCGCGTCCGCCGTCGCGAACACCGACGACGCCTCCTGGCGCCGAGGCCACGAACCGGCCAACATCGGCCAGGTCAAACTGGACGTCAAGGCCTACTACGGCGACGTCGTCGGCAGCGACGGCAAGCACCGGTATTCGGACGGCAGCCGGTTCGTTTCCGACACGAAGCGGCAGGTCGAGGACGCCAGACGCTACCTGGACCGGCGGATCGGCCGCGGTGTCGAGAATCCCGCGATCGTGCTCGACGTCGACGACACCTCCGAGGTCACCTACGGCTGGGAGGCCGACAACGACTTCGGCTTCGACCCGGTGAAGCAGCAGGAAGCAATCGACAAGGGCACCTTCGTCGCGAACAAGCCGGTGCTGGAACTGGCGAACTGGGCGGCGCAGCGCGGCGTCAAGGTCTACTTTCTGACCGGGCGCAACGAGTTCCAGGGGCCGCGGTCGCTCAAGAACCTCGCGAACGAGGGCTTCCCGGCGCCGTCGGGGGCGTTCTTCAAGCCGAAGACCACCGCGCCGGACTATCTGCCGTGCGGCCTGACCTGCACCACCGTGCAGTACAAGGCGGGCACGCGGAAGCACATCGCGTCGACCGGCGCGACCATCCTCGCCAACTTCGGCGATCAGTTCAGCGACCTCGAAGGCGGTTACGCGGAGTTCCCGGTGAAGCTGCCGAACCCGATGTACTACCTCCCCTGACGGAATATCCGGGACGGCGGCGTTGCTGTCACTGAGTAGCGGAAACCCCCGAGGGAGCTGATCCATGCCTGAGAAGAAGGTGCTGAAGCCCAGCGCGGACCACCCGATCACGGTGACGCCGAACAAGGCGCGGGTGGTCGTCACGGTCGGCGGGAAGGTCGTGGCGGACAGCGCGAACGCGCTCACGCTGCAGGAGTCGAACTACCCACCGGCGCAGTACATCCCGCGTGCCGACGTCGACTTCGGCGTGCTGGAGCGGACGGAACATTCGACGTACTGCCCGTTCAAGGGCGATGCGTCCTACTACAGCATCCGTACCGGTGACGTCGTCGCCGAGAACGCCGTCTGGACCTACGAGGCGCCGCACGACGCGGTCGCCGAGATCAAGGACCACGTCGCTTTCTATCCGGTGAAGGTCGACGCGATCGAAGAGCGCTGACCGGCCCTGTGTGCATGTCATGAACGGCCCGTTACTGGCAAAATTCGCCAGTAACGGGCCGTTCATGACGTTCGGGACGGGCTCGGCGGGGTGGTGGCCCCCTTCCGGGCGGTCACGGAACGTGGTTGATCCGGTCGGCGTCGGCGGCGAGCGAGGTGTCGGGCTCGATTCGCCAGGCCTCCAGGCCGGGTGTTTTGAGCAGCGCGTCTATCAGGACTTCCTCGCCCGCGACGAGTGTCGAGTCGAAGCCGACCTCGGTGGCCACGCACCACGTGCGGTCGTCCGGCCAGCACAGGTTGGGGGACTGCGCCTCGAACCAGCTCGGCCGCGGCCGCCAGCCGAGTTCGGTCGCCGAGGTCAGTGCCCCGGAGAACAGCAGGTAGTCGCGGCCGGGATGCCGCAGTCGCGGTGCGTCGAGGTGCTCGCGCGACAGCGTCGTGCCCACCCAGCCGTAACCCTCCCAGAGGCCGAACCAGATGTCCGAAGTGGACGTATGGTCGCCGAGGACGGCCAGCAGGGCGGTGAGCGTATGCGTCGGCAGGGTGCCCCGATCCGGTGGTGAACCCCGCCAGAGTGATCCGGTGAGGTTCACCGGATCCGGGGAGCCCACGAGCGCGTGCCACTGCATGGCGCCGTGCGGTCGCCGTCCCGTTTCGGCCGCGGCCTCGCTCCAGCTCGCCCAGCCGCCGCGGTCGCGTTCGGCGGGGTGGCAGATCCGGGCGTAGGCGGGGTAGCCCCGCGGGACCGCGCGGGAGGCCGCGCCGAAAGCCCCGCCGAGCCTGGAGGAGATCCACTCGGCGGGGGACGGATCGAGTACCGGCCGCATCACGGTGGGCAGTCTTCAGCAAGATCAAGTCACGCGCATCTTGTCGGTGGGCGGGGGCATACTGCGGGGCGTGGGTGTTCCGCTGCGTCGTCGTTCCGGTCGTTCGGTGTATCGCGAAAGCAGGCCTGCTCCCGGCGTCGACGCCGTGGTCGAAAGCTCCTGGACGGGGCGGGCGGGCCGCGGTCGCTCGCTGCGGGTGTTCCCGGACGGCTGTGTGGATCTCGTCTGGGACGGCCGGGGGCTCGCCGTGGTCACGACGGTGGGCGGTGTGCTGCGCCATGAGCTGTCTTCGTCGGAGTGGACGGTGGGGCTCCGGCTGCGCTGCGGCGTCGGCGGTGCGGTGCTGGGGCTGCCGATGACGGAACTGGCGGCGGGCGCGACACCGTTGCGTGAACTGTGGGGCGCGAGTGCGCGCCACGCGGAATCCGGGCTGGCCGAAGCCTCGGCACCGGCCGAGGCACGTCAGGTGCTGGAGTCGCTGGTCGCCGAGCGGCTGCGGCGGGGGGGCGAACTGGACGGGCTGTCGGTCGCGGCCGTCCGCGGGCTGCGTTCGCCGGGGGCGGGCACCGCGCGGGTGGCGGCGGACCTCGGCGTGAGCGAGCGCGGCCTCCGGCGGCACGTGCGGCACGAAGTCGGCGTCGGCCCCAAGGAGCTGCAGCGGATCCTGCGGTTCAACGGCTTCCTGAAGCGGATCGGGGACGTGGCACGAGAGCGATCGTCACTCGCCGACGTCGCCGCCGAGTCGGGCTACGCGGATCAGTCCCATCTGGGGCGGGAGAGCCGTCGCCTGGCGGGGGCCTCGCCCGGCGCGCTCGTGCGCTCTTGGGCGCGGCGTCCTGGCCGAAACGTTCCAGACTGAGGCGGCCGGTCGGCGTGAGAATCGGCGTGTGCTTGAACCCTTTCGTGTCACCATCGACATCCGGACCGACGATCTCGACGTCAACGGGCACGTACGCGGACCCGCCTACCTCGCGTACGCCGATCACGCACGCTGGGAATGCGTATGGGCGGCCGGCGTGGATCCGATGGCGCTCAAGGCCGGGAATCTCGGCCCCGTCAACCTCGAAACGACGATCCGTTTCCGCCGCGAGCTCCGCGCCCGCGCGCGAATCGACGTCCTGACGCGGTTCTCCTGGGAGCCGGGCAAGGTGTCGCGGGTCGTCCAGGAATTCTTGGCGCCGGACGGTGCCGTGGTGGCGGAAGTGGAAAGCCTTTCCGGGCTGCTGGATCTCGACCGGCGGCGGCTGGTCACGGACCCCGCGCGATACTGGCGGAAATACGCGGCGCGGCCGGAAATTCTTGGCCTGGCAAGGGATTCTTGAGGGTTGGTGTGCGGGATCTCGGCTCGCTGGACGCGTTGATGAAGGATCCGGGACGTTGATGCTGGACCGGTGGCTGTGCGGATTTCGGCGCGTTATCGAGGGGTAAGGCAAAGGTGGCGTGACGGACAGAGCGGTGCCTGGGGTGGCGCGGCACCGCACTCGCGTGCTTGGAGGCGCAACTCGCGTGCTTGAAGGCGGAACTCGCGTGCTTGAAAGCGGAACTCGCGTGCTTGAAAGCGGAACTCGCGTGCTCAGACCCCGCACACCTGAGTTCGGTGTCCAGTACGTGAGATACGTCTTCAAGCACGCGAGTTACGTGCTCAAGCACGTGAGTTACGTCTTCAAGCACGCGAGTTACGTGCTCAAGCACGCGAATCACGCCTTCGCTCTGGCCGCCGCTCTCGCGAACGAGCCAGTCACAACGAGCCCGGGCACCACGCCACCTTTGCCTTACCCCTCAATAGATGATCCAGAATCCAAACAGTCCCGTACGACAGTCCCTGCCACCTTCGTGCGGTCATCGGCCTATGGGCTGAAATGCAGGGGGTTGTGGCGGCAGAGCCGGAAGGCGGCAGAGCCGGAAGGCGGCAGAGCCGGAAGGCGGCAGAGCCGGAAGGCGGGTGCGCGGCAAGTCGACCTTGTGCTAGCGTCGTCGGCGAGCCCCGTATGGGCCTACGCATGGAGGTAGCGGCTACTCAGCCACCGGAGATCGGCGCAGACCGTCTCTCGTATCGCGCATCTCGCATCACCAGATGGTGGGATGCCGCCTCCATGCACTGTGCCCCAACACTTGTGCGTGAACGCGAGTTGCTGTCGTCATGCCCTTTTCCGCTGGTGCCGCCCTCCTGTCGACACAAAGACGACGGGAAGGAAAGTCTTGACCGGCTTCAACGATCAGGTGATCGAGGAATTCAGACAGCACAAGGGGAAACTCGGCGGCAGGTTCGAGGGGTGGGAGCTGATCCTGCTCACCACCACCGGTGCCCGTAGCGGCAAGCGGCGGACGAATCCCTTGGGGTACCTCGAAATCGACGGCAAGACCGTCGTCGTCGCCTCGAATATGGGGGCGTCGGAACATCCCGGGTGGTATCACAACATCCGGCACGACCAGCGGGTGACCATCGAGACGGGGACCGAGACGTACGAGGCGATCGCGGCCATTCCACCCGCGGCGGAGCGGGACGCGTTGTTCGCGAAGGCGGTCGAGCTGGAGCCGGGATTCGCCGAGTACCAGGCGAAAACGACCAGGGAGCTGCCCGTCGTGATCCTGTCCCGGGTCGACGACCGGGTGCGGGGGATCGGTGATTTCCTGGTGGAGGTCCACGAGTGGCTGCGCGAGGAACTCAAGACGCTGCGTGCCGGGGTCGACGACCTCGTGGCCGGTCGCGCGGATTCCCTCATCATGGAGAAATCCCTGCGGGCGCATTGTGTTTCGTTCTGCGAGGCACTGACCAAACATCATACCGGCGAGGACATGGGCGCGTTTCCGATGCTGGCGCAACGGTTTCCCGCACTCGCGCCGTCGTTGACGAAGCTCGGGGAGGATCACGTCGTCGTGGCGTCGCTGCAGAAACGGATCCGCGAGCTCGTCGAGGGGTACGTCCACGGCGAGAGTGATCCGGTCCGGCTGAGGGACGACTTCGACGTGCTCGCGGGCAAGCTCGAAGCACACTTCGCCCACGAAGAGGAAACCGTGGTCGCGGCGCTCAACGTGACCGCGCCGGCGCCGAGTTTCGGGTGAACCTGACACACGCCCTGGGGTTCCGGCCCCGGGGCGTGTATTGTTCAGGGTGGCGACGCTCTCTCCGCGTGACGCCGTTCAGTGCGAGAAGTGGGCGGAATACGCCCTTGACCTCGCCGAAGACCGTCCAAGAGCGGTCCCTCTTCTTCGAAAGGTTTCACCATTAACACCTACAGCACGGACAGTGCGCTTTTCAGCCATCCGTTGGACATCGAGCCCGAACGGAACGATGCTGCCACGCCTCAAGGCGACCGGTACACGGATCTGTTCCGCGAACCGACCTACCCCACGCGGGAACCTTCCCCCGAGACGAGTCGTTGACCGCGCACAGGGGCAAGGCAAAGAAATGGTGAGATGACTTCAGCTCTAGACACCCCGGACACCGAAAATCGGCAGGCACCGCAGCCGATGTTGTCCGGGGAGCAGTCCGGCACCGAAAACTTTCTCGTCAAGCTCTTCGCGGTCGTGCCCCTGCTGGCACTGGCCGCCTCCGTCCCCTTCGCTTGGGGCTGGGGCCTGGGCTGGGTGGACCTCGGCCTGGCCGCCGGGTTCTACTTCCTCACCGGACTCGGCGTGACAGTCGGTTTCCACCGCTACTTCACGCACGGCGCGTTCAAGGCCCATCGCGGCCTGCGGATAGCGCTCGCGGTCACCGGCAGCATGGCCATGCAGGGTCCGGTCATCGGCTGGGTGGCCGACCACCGGCGCCACCACGCCTTCTCCGACCGTGAGGGCGACCCGCACTCCCCTTGGCGCTTCGGCACCGGTCCGGCCGCGCTGGCCCGCGGTTTCTGGCACGCCCATATGGGCTGGCTGTTCGATCGCGAGAAGACCAACGCGCACCGGTTCGCGCCGGATCTGCTCGCCGATCGCGACATCGCCCGGATCGACAGGCTGTTCCCGGTGCTCACCGTCGCGACACTGCTCGCACCCGCGGTGCTGGGCGGGCTGATCACGATGTCCTGGTGGGGCGCGGTGACCGCGTTCTTCTGGGCGAGCCTGGTCCGCGTCGCGCTACTGCACCACGTCACCTGGTCGGTGAACTCGCTGTGCCACCTGATCGGTGACCGTCCGTTCGCGGCGCGGGACAAGTCCGCGAACTTCTGGCCGCTCGCCATCGCCTCAATGGGCGAGTCATGGCACAACTCCCATCACGCCGACCCGACCGGCGCCCGGCACGGCGTCCGCCGAGGTCAGCTCGACATTTCCGCACGGACGATCTGGCTGTTCGAGAAGGCGGGCTGGGCCACCGACGTCCGCTGGCCAAAGTCCGACCGCCTCGGGCGCAAGCTCAACCCTGGCTACGCGCTGTCACCGCGGCGGAGTGCTCGATGATCGCCGCCCAGCCCAGTCAGTTGTCACGCTGACGAGTGAAGCGCCCTCAGGGTTTCGTGGGCGGTAGGCCGAACGTCGTGAACAGCGCGGGGTCGATGAACGAGGTGATCTCGCAGATCTGCTCGTCCCGCAGGGACAGCACGTTGATCGACCAGGCGTGGTGGACGGCGTCGGCCGATTCGCCGACGTAGCAGGCGACGGTCGGCTGGCCGTTGGCGGTAATGATCTCGTTGCGCCAGCTCGGGCACCGGCCGATCGGGACCTCGACGGCGAAGTCGGTCACCGCCTCGATGCCGCGGTACCACTGCGCGAGCGGCGGCATGGACCAGGTGACGTCCTCGGTCAGCAACGCCACGAGCGCGCCGGCGTCGCCACGGTCCAGCGCGGAGGCGTAGCCCGCGGCGATCTCGCGGACCCGCGCGTCTTCGAGCTTTCGCAACGTCTGCTGCTGGCTCGGCGACGGGACCTTCTCGGCCACGATCGCCCGCGCGCGTTGCAGTGCGCTGTTCACCGCCGCGACCGAGGTGTCCATTGTGGACGCGATCTCGGCGGCGGAGAAGCCGAGGACGTCGAAGAGCAGCAGCGCGGCGCGCTGGTTGCCCGGCAGGTGCTGTAACGCGGCGACGAACGCCAGCTCGACGGCTTCGCGCTGCTCGTACCGGGTGTCCGGCCCGGCCGGGCTCTGGCCGAGGCCCGCGTCGGGATACGGGCCGAGCCAGGAAACCTCCGTCACCGGGGCCTGTTCGATCACGGCGCGTTCGCTCGACGGGCCAAGATCCATCGGCAGCGCGCGTTTGCCGCGGGCGGCCGCGGTGTCGAGACAGGTGCGGGTGGCGACGGTGTAGAGCCAGGTGCGCATCGAGCTGCGGCCTTCGAAGCGCTCCAGGCTCCGCCAGGCCCGCAGCAGCGCGTCCTGCAGGGCGTCGTCGGCGTCGTGAGTCGAGCCGAGCATGCGGTAACAGTGGGCGTGCAATTCTCGGCGCAGCGGCTCCACCAGACGATTGAAGGCCGCGTCGTCCCCGTTGCGGGCTTCGGCGACGTCAGGCTCCTCGGCGCGCAAAATATCTTCGCTCACAGTCGATGATTGTGCCCTTACTTGGCGCGGAGCGCGGTGACGGCCGGGGTGAACATCGTCGTCTTGATCGCGGCGAGGGTGCCGCGATCCTTCCCAGCCAGCGGGCGGACGAGGTCGGCCGCGTACTCCAGCAGCGCGGTTTTCTCGGCGACGGCGTCCACGAGCCCCAGATCCCGCGCGTCCGTGCCGCCGAACCGCCGTCCCGTGGTCATCGACGCGATCGCGGCCGCGGGAGTGAGCTTGGCCTGGATCAGCCCGGCCATCCCGGGGGTGAACGGGATGTTGATGTCGGCCTCGGGGAAGCAGAAGTACCCGCGGTCGGCACGCATCACCCGGAAGTCGTGCGCCATCGCCAGCATCGCCCCGGCACCGAACGCGTGCCCGTTGATCGCGGCGACCGTGTGCACGCCGAGGGTGAGCACACGGGCCAGCAGTTCGTGGACGTCGCCGACGTACCGCGCGGCCTGTGCGGCGTTGCTGGTGAGCCATTCGAGGTCGAGACCGTTGGAGTAGAACCGCCCGGAGCCGACGGTGACCAGCACCGCGGGATCCGGATGCGCGACGACGGTGTCCAGCAGTGAATGGACGGTTTCCAGCCAAGACGGCGAGAAGCGGTTCTCGTCGTCTCCGAGGTCCAGCAGGAACACCGGCGCGTCGTAACGCAGTGTCGGCATGGGTCAATCCTTTCGCGGGGGTGGGAGCAGCAGTACGGCGCGGACCGCGGTGATGAGCCGGGTACGGGAGTCTTCGGAGATCGGTTCGCCCACGGTCATGGCGCGGCGGAAGAATGCCGTCGGCAGGTCTACCACGCAGGTTGTGAGAACCTCGACAGCTGGGGCGTCGTGTCGTTCCCAAAGTCGCCCGGCGAGCTCGATCAGCAACGCGACCAGGCGTTTGTCGAGCGCCAGGAGATCGCCCGCGAGATCGTCCGGTACCTGCGGGCCGAGCAGGTGCTCCTTCTTGACGGTGAGGAGCAGCCGGGCCGCTTCCGGCCTCCGCTCGGCGAAGGCCGCGGGCGCGTCCGCCGCGGCCACCGTCGCCTCGACCGGGTTTTTCGCCTGGTCGGCGAGCTCGGTCTGGAGGTTGAGGAAGTCGGCGGCCGCACGAAGCCAGACACGGGCCAGCAGTGCGCCGAGTGAGCCGAAAGCGTGGTAGATCGTGCCATTGGGGACACCGGCGGCGGCCGCGAGGGACCGGACGGTGACGCCACGCGGACCCACGTCGACGACGAGGCGCTCGGCGGTGTCGAGCAGCCCTTCGAGGTCGTGGACGCGGGGCCGGGCCATCGGGCGAGAATAACAGAGCGCTTGCTCTAGAACTTTTCGGGCGCGGTGACCTGGTTCACACGCGGAGCTGTCACAACCTTCGGGCGGGCGGGGTCAACCCGACGAACCGCCAAGAACCGAAGGAGAAACCGAAATGTCCACCACTTACGTCATCGTCACCGCCGTCGGAGCCTTCATGGCCGCCTTCTCGGCCGCCTCGATCTTCTTCCGCGCCAAGTGGGTCGTGCGGCCGCTCGCGGACTACGGCGTTCCCCACTCGTGGTGGAACCGGCTCGGCGTCGCCAAGGCCGCGGGCGCGATCGGCCTGATCGTGGGCCTGTGGGTGCCCGTGCTCGGGGTCGCGGCCGGGATCGGCCTGGTGCTCTACTTCACCGGCGCCGTGATCACCGTGCTCCGCGCGCACTGGCCTTCGCACGTCGCGTTCCCGCTGATGTACCTGGCGCCTGTCGCCGCCTCTCTGGTGCTCGGGTTCGCCGCCTGAGGTCAGGCGTCCGGGGACCACACCGCGAGTTCGGCGCCGCCGGGCTCGCGGAAGTGGAACCGGCGCCCGCCGGGGAAGGAGAACGGCTCGGTCGTGACGATCCCGCCCGCGGCCTCGACGGAACCCCTCGCCTTTTCGAGGTCGTCGGTGCGGATCGTCACCAGCGGCGCGGCCGTCTGCTGAGCCGCGTCCTGCTGAAAGCCGAACGAGACGGCGCCACCGCTCTGGACGTCGGCGTACGTCGGACCGAACGGTGTCGCCTTCCAGCCGAAGGCGTTCTCGAAGAACCGGCTCGAGTCCGTGGCCGAGCCCGACGGGAACTCGACGAAGTCAATTTCGTACATGCGCCGGAACCTACCCCGGCCCACCGACAGAACCGCGGCGGAACTCGTCAGACGCTGCGCAGCACCGACACCACGACGCCGAGCACGGCCGCGCGATCGCCGTCGATGACGTCGTAGGCGGGGTTACGCGGTTCGAGGTACACGTGGCCGTCGCGGCGGCGGTAGACCTTCACGGTCGCCTCTTCGTCGATCATCGCGGCGACGATCTGGCCCGAGTGCGCCTCCTGCTGCTGCTTCACCACGACGATGTCGCCGTCGCAGATCGCCGCGTCGATCATCGAGTCACCGCGCACCCGCAGCCCGAAGACGTTGCCACGCCCGGTGAGTTCACGCGGCAGGGTCATCACTTCGTCGACGTGTTCGACCGCCGAGATCGGCGTGCCCGCGGCGATGTCACCGACGACGGGGACCGGCACGGAGTCCTCTGTGGATTCCCGCGAGGTCGTGCCGTGCAGGAACGCGCGGACGTCGATGGGCCGGGAGATCGAACTGCTGCGACGGAGGAAACCCTTCTCCTCCAAGGCCGCCAGATGTTTCGACACCGAGGACGCCGACCGCAGCCCGACCGCCTCGCCGATCTCACGCGTGCTCGGCGAGTACCCGTGCTCGACCACCCAGTCGCGGATGGTCGCCAGGATCCGCTGCTGGCGATCCGGCAGGGAAGCGGCGTCCTCGAACACGTCAAGATCGTGGTAGGCGGTCATCGTCGGAATGGTAGTTCGTGCAGGCCGCCGCGATCGCCGCGGTGTCCCAGTAGAACGGCCGCACCTCGGTGATGCGCCCGTCGTCGACCGTGATCGTCTGCAGGATCGGGAAATCCAGTTCGCGGCCGGTGGCCCGTGACCGGACGTGTACCCGGGTCAGGACGACCAGCGGGCTGGTCTCGCTCAGGAAGCTCTGCTCCACCATGTCGAAGACGTCCCAGGTTTCGCCCATGGCGAGGAAGAACCGCTCCATGTCCCCGTGGCCACGCCAGATTCCGCCGTAGGGCAGGCCATCCGCCTGATGGAGCACGACGTCGGGGGAGAAGAACGGCGCGAGCGGCGCGAAGGACGCCTCACCCGGGCCGCCCGCGGCGAAGTACTCGGCTTCGCCGCGTACATGCCTTTGAGTACGGACAGGGCATCGCTTGTCTGGGTCACGATGAACACTGTGGAGTGCGGCGTCCGGGTCCGCTGGCGGTTATCCGCCGTGAAGATCGGCCGGATGGTTTCGCGCCGGGACCGAAAGACCGATCCCGCGCGCAGTTGCGCGAGGTTGACTCGATCGCATGAACACGAGCATGAAGATCACCGCGGTGGCGGTCACCGTCGCGGGGGCCGCCGTCGCGCTGACCGGCTGCGGTCTCAAGGAGGGCCTGACCGAAAAGGCGAACGGTCACGTGCGGACGGCCGGCTACGCGACCGGCGCCGAGGGCAAACGGGATCAGGACGTCCGGCTGCCGGACTGGGTGCCGGACAAGGCGGAGTCGGTCACCGAGGTCGTCCGTACCACGGGTTCGGAGCGGATCCTGCGCTTCACCGGCGGGAACCTGCCCGCCACCTGCGTGCCGGGCGCGGCCGCGGCGCAGTCGGCGACGCTGGTCGCCGACTGGTGGCCACGGGGGCTGGAAAGCCGGACCGACAAGGTCTGCGGGGAATGGCACGTGCTCGTCCAGGACGGCGACGGGTACGCGTTCAGACCGGAGACGCTGGTGAATACGAGGTCCTGACCGGCCGTGCCATCCGGTCAAGGCCGCAACGAAAGCCGAGGCCGTCGCACTCGGGGAAACGTTGTTCGGCGCCGGTACGGCACGCATGGCGCGGGCCCACGCACGGATCTCGGGCGGCCGCACTCACGTCTACTCGTTCGGGTACCGCTCGACGGCGCTGGACGGGTGGCTCGGCGCCGCGCACACCGTCGAGCTGCCGTTCGTCTTCGACGTCGCCGGCGAGCCGTGGCCGCACGGAGACGCGGGCCTGCTCGGTCCCGGCCCCGCACCGGACGGCCTCGCCGCCAGGGTGCACGCCGCTTGGGTCGCGTTCGCCAAGACCGGAGACCCTGGCTGGGCGAGGTACGACGCTGTCGAGCTCCTCGGCTGACAGGGCGTCTCAGGCTTGTGCCAGCGCCGTGTGCGCCGCGTGCCAGCAGCTCGCGGCAGTCTTCTGGAATGACATTCCAAACGAAGACACCGGTCACGATCATCGGCGCCGGCCTCGGCGGCCTCGTCCTGGCACGCGTCCTGTACGTCCACGGCATTACTGCCGCCGTCTACGAAGGAGAGTCCTCGCCGATGGCGCGGGCGCAGGGCGGGTTGCTCGACATCCACGACTACAACGGCCAGCTCGCCATCGACGCCGCCGGTCTGATGGAGGAGTTCCACGGCCTCGTCCTGGACGGCCATCAGGCGTTGCGGGTCCTCGACCAGGACGGGACCGTCCTGTTCGAGCGGGGCGACGACGGTACGGGCGGCCGACCCGAGGTGTACCGCGGTGAGCTGCGGCAGATGCTGCTCGACTCGCTCCCGGAGGGCACCGTCCGGTGGGGCCGCCGGGCCGTCGGCATCAGGACACTCGACGACGGCCGCCACGAGGTGACGTTCGCCGACGGCACCACCGTCGTCACCGATCTCCTGGTCGGCGCCGACGGCGCGTGGTCACGGGTCCGGCCGCTGCTCACCGACGTCGTCCCCGGCTACACCGGCGTGTCCGTCGTCGAGACCTACCTGTTCGATTCCGACACCCGGCACGTCGCCGCGGCGAAGGCGGTCGGCGGCGGATCGATGTTCGGGAACGGCTCCACACCGGGCAAGGGCATCAACGCCCACCGCGAACGGGGCGGCACCTTGCACTCCTACGTGGAGGTCAGCGAACCGCTGGACTGGTTCGAGGCCATCGACTTCACCGACACCACCGCGGCCACCGCGCGGATCGCGCGGGAGTTCGACGGCTGGGCCCCGGAACTCACCGCGCTGATCACCGAAAGCGACATCGCCCCGATCCATCGCCCCTTTTTCGCGCTGCCGATACAGCGGTGGGAGCGGGTGCCGGGGACGACCCTCGTCGGCGACGCCGCCCACCTCGGGGCGCCGAACGGTGAAGGCGCCAACCTGGCCATGCTGGACGGTGCCGAACTCGGCAAGGCCCTCGTCGCGCATCCCGGCGACGTCGAGGCCGCCATCGCCGGATACGAGCAGGCCATGTTCGTCCGCTGGGAAACGCCCGCCGACGACGAGTTCCTGCTCGAAAGCCTGTTCGGCGACGAAATCCCTCAGCGCCTGATCGACCTGTTCGAATCGAGGTAGCGGATCAGGCCGTCGGGCGGCCCGCCCCGGCGTAGTCGTCGCCCTGCTTCCGGTAGGTGTGCACCTGCACGGCCTGCCCGGTCTGCGGGGCGTCGATCATCTGCTGGTTCCCGATGTACAGCCCGACGTGGTGGATTTTCGTATTCGGTTCACCGTAGAAGATCAGGTCGCCCAGCTGGGGATCGGTCACCTTGTTCACGCTGTGGTACTGCGTGTGGGCGGTGCGCATGAGCTTGACGCCCGCACTCGCGTACGCGGCCGTCGTCAGGCCGGAGCAGTCGAAACCGGGGTCGCCGCCGCCGGTGCCGTTGCCACCCCAGACGTACGGCAGGCCGATCTTGTCGATGGCGAAGTTGACCGCGCTCAAGGCCGCCGCGTTCGGCGGCTGCGGGCTCTGGCCGACCGTGCCGTAGACGTTCACCGTCGCGAGCGTGCGGTGCATCAGCAACGGCGCGGGCTGCAGGGTGCTCACCGCGTTCCACCACGTCTGGCCCTGGCCGAGGTCGCGTCCGCCCGCGCACAGGGCGCGGCCGGCGGTGAGGGCGGCGTCGTCGATGTTCTGCGGGTCCGGCTTCTTGCCGCTCGCCGAAGCCTGGAACCGGCCCCAGACCGACGGCGCCAGCTGCAGCGGGCCGCTGGCGTTTGCGGCCGACACGACCTTGTTGTAGAAGTCGCGGACCTCGACCGTCGCCAGCGGCACGGTCATCGCGCCTTCGGCGTTGAGGGCCGAGCCGTTGGCGCGGCCGTGGTCCGAGGCGATTTTCCCGAGTGCCGCCAGCGTCACCCAGGACAGCCGGCAGCCCGGCGTCTCCTTGGCGAGCGCCACGGTGGTCTTCGCGTAGCCGGTCATCGCACGCAGCGGGATGTCGAGCCAGCCGCTGGTCTTCGACACCCAGGCGTCGAACTCCTGCCCTTGCTGCTGCGGGACTTTCGGCTGTTCCTTCGGGACTTCGGCCGTCGCCGACGACGGCGGGGCCGAAGACTGGACGGCGGCGGCCTCCGTCTTCGGCTCATCCTTCGGCGCGAAGGTGATGGCCGCGATCAAAGCCGCACCCGCCACGACGACGGCGGCGATGATCACCGGAAGTCTGCGACGGCGGGAAGTTCGCTGTTCCATCAGAGCCCTCCGGTGACGCGGCCGAGGACGAACTCGCGGAAGGCGTCGACGTCGGTGGTCAGCGCGACGTCGACGGTGCGGCCCGGCACGGCCTGCGGATCGGTGCTCCGAAGCCTCCGCCTGTCCACCAGTGTCGTGCCGCGCGCGGGCCCGAAACCGCACTCGACGTCCACCGGGTACGCCTCGGTGTGGAGGATGCCCGGCTTGATCGCTTCGGCCACCGCGACCGCGTCGTGCATGACCATCCCCGGAAACCCGAGGATCGGGCTGTAGTGCGTCACGTACGTCGGTGTCAGCGCTTCGAGTGCCGCGCCGAGCGGGCCGGACGCGGCCAGCTTGCCGAGCCAGGCGGAGTCGACCGTGCACTGGTGCGTGATGTCCAGCGGGACCAGTACCGTCGGGATGTCCTCGTCGAACAGCACCCGGCGCGCGGCCTCGGGGTCGCTCCAGACGTTGAATTCGGCGGACGGGGTGGAGTTTCCCTTGGTCACCCCGCCACCCATGATGACGATCCGGCCGATCTTCTCGCGGATCCCCGGATGGGCGGCCAGCAGCAGCGCGATATTCGTGAGCGGGCCGATCGGGGCGATCGTCACCGGCTCGTCGGCGGCTTCGAGCAGGTCCACCAGCAGACGGACGGCGCCGCGTTCGTCGAGCGGGCGGTTCGCCTCCGGCAGCGTCCCGGCGTGGCCGGACAGCCCGTCCTCGCCGTGCACGAAACCGGCGGGTTCGGCGTTGTCGTAGACCAGCGGCCGGGCCGCACCGGCCGCGACGGGGACGTCCTCGCGGCCGAAGAGTTGCAGCAGGCGCCGCGCGTTGGCGGTGGTGTGGCTCAGCGGGACGTTGCCGAACACCGTGGTCACGCCCAGCAGGTCGACGTCTTCGGAACGCGCGGCCAGAGCCAGCGCGAAGGCGTCGTCGACCCCCGGGTCGGTGTCGATGATCAGCTTGGTGCCCATACGCGAGCTCCCCTTTGCGGTCGGCGGCCTGAACACAGGTTACGGTCACCGGTATGACGTCCATGTGGGGTGCGCCCGCGTTGTCGAGGCTCCGCGCCTGGGGCCAGGCCCGCCGCGACCCGAGGCAGGCGAAGTTCCTGACCGCGGCCTCGCTGCGCTGGGTGCTGCGAAACCGCGCGTACACGCCTTGGTACCTGGTCCGGTACTGGCGGCTGCTGAAGTTCCGGGTCGCGAACCCGCACATCATCCTGCGCGGCATGGTGTTCCTCGGCAAGGACGTCGAGATCCACTGCCGCCCCGGTTACGGGCGGCTGGAGATCGGCCGCTGGGTGCACATTGGCGACGGCAACGCGATCCGCTGTCACGAAGGGTCGCTGCGCATCGGCGACAAGGCGGTGTTCGGGCGGCAGAACGTGCTCAACGGCTACCTCGACATCGAACTCGGCGCGGCCACCCTTGTCGCGGACTGGGTGTACATCTGCGACTTCGACCATGTCACCACCGATATCACCGTCCCCATCAAGGACCAGGGGATCGTGAAGTCGCCCGTGCGGATCGGGCCGGACACCTGGATCGGCACGAAGGTCTCCGTGCTCAAGGGCACGCGTGTCGGCCGCGGCTGCGTCCTCGGCGCACACGCCGTGGTGCGTGGCGACATCCCGGACTACTCGATCGCCGTCGGCTCCCCGGCGCGCGTGGTGCGGAACCGGCAGGACGACTACGCCGCCGACGCCGCGCGTCGCGAGGCTGTCGCGGACATGGCGCGTAAGGCGAACAAGGCGCTTCAGAAGACCCTGGGCGTCGATTCCTGACCCGCACTCACGTGCTCACACGCGAGTGCGGGTTCAAGCACAGGGCTAGTTCCGTAGCTGGTCACGGACCTCCATGAGCGCGAAGCCCAGGAGGTTCTGGCCGCGCCAGTAGTCGGGCCGGGTGGCGTTCTTGTCGTCGCGGGCGACGCCGCTGCCCCAGACGAGGTCCATCTTCGACGCCTCGACGATCACCTTGTCACCCGTGCTCAGCAGGAATTCACGCAGTTCGGCGTGCTGGCGAAACTTCTCCAGGTTCCCGTCGATCACGATGTCGTAGCGGTGCCGCTCCCAGAGCTCACCGTCGAAGTTCGAGACTTCGCGGCCGAGGATTTTGGCGGTCTTCGGGTCCGGCGCCTCACGGATCGCGCGCGCGGCCTCGTAATCGCCGAACAGTTCGGCCTTGCTCGCCATCATGTAATGCTCGGCGGTGGGGTACCGCTCACCACCCGCGGTGAACGGCGCGAGCCACCACTGGCTCAGGCACGCCGCGTTGACGCGGCCGCTCTTGAGCGGGGTGTGGCCGTAGAAGAGCTGGTACTCGGGCTCCGCGCCACTGTGGACCAGCTCGCGCAACGCATCGAGACTCCGGACTCCGTCGACCTTGCTCACCATGGCGTCCAGTGGACCACAAGCCTCCGACAACCCGCGCACTGGACTCGGACCACTCTCCGCCGTGACCGGAGGTGGTCAGTACATTCAGCATTCGTGCAAGGGATCGAAACGGTGAGCGCCCGAACGGTCGAAGAGGCCGCGAAACGACTGGCCGGGGTGGTGACCCGCACGCCGCTCGAACCGAACGAGCGGCTCTCGGCGCGGGTCGACGCCCGGGTCTGGCTCAAACGCGAAGACCTCCAAACCGTACGTTCGTACAAGATCCGCGGTGCGTACAACTTCATCGTCCAGCTCGACGCCGGGCGCCGGGCCCGCGGCGTTGTCTGTGCCAGTGCGGGAAACCACGCGCAGGGCGTCGCGTACGCGTGCCGTCGGCTCGGGGCGGACGGCCGCGTCTACGTCCCGGGCACGACTCCCCGGCAGAAGCGCGAGCGGATCGCGACGCTGGGTGGCTCGCATATCGAAGTCATCGTCGTCGGCGAGACCTACGAAGACGCCTTCACCGCCGCGAAGCAGGACGCCGAGAGCACTGGCGCGACGCTGGTCCCCGCGTTCGACGCACCGGAGACCGTCGCCGGACAGGGCACCGTGGCGATGGAGGTCGTCGCGCAGCTGGGGATCATCCCGGACGTCATGGTGGTACCGGTCGGCGGTGGCGGGCTGCTCGCGGGCATCGCCGCGTGGGCCGCGGAACGCGCGCCGGAGATGCGGATCGTCGGCGTCGAACCGGCGGGAGCGACCTGTATGGCGGCGGCGATCGCGGCCGGAGAGCCGGTGCGGCTCGAAACCGTCGATACCTTCGTCGACGGCGCGGCGGTCGCGCTGGCCGGAGCGGTGACGTTCCCGCTGGTCCGCGATGGAGGCGTCGAACTCACCGACGTCGCCGAGGGCGCGGTGTGCACGGAAATGCTCGCGATGTACCAGTCCGACGGCGTGATCGCCGAACCCGCGGGCGCGCTCGCGACGGCGGCGTTGGGCACGACAGTGAAAATCGACCCCGGCCAAATCGTGGTGTGCCTCGTTTCCGGCGGCAACAACGACGTCAGCCGTTACGGCGAAGTGCTCGAACGGTCGTTGATCCACGAAGGGCTGAAGCACTACTTCCTGGTCGGATTCCCGCAGGAGCCCGGCGCGCTGCGGCGGTTCCTCGACGAGGTCCTCGGCCCGGACGACGACATCACGCGGTTCGAGTACGTGAAGCGCAACAGCCGGGAAACCGGCCCGGCGCTGATCGGCATCGAACTCGCGCGAGCCGGTGACCTCGAAGGGCTGCTGCACCGGCTGGACGTCAGCCCGCTTCAGGTGGAGCGGGTGGAGCCGGGCAGCCCGCTGTTCCACTTTTTGGTCTAGCGCCGGACCTTCGGGTGTGTCATGAAAGGGTCTTTCAGGACAAGAAGTGTCCTGAAAGACCCTTTCCTGACACGCGCGAGCTCAGCCGCGGAAAGCCCTCAGGTGCGCTCGCGCCCAGTTCGCGAACGGCCGCGGTTCCCGTCCGGTGAGGTCCCGCACGGCGGGAGTCACCTCCGAGTCGTCGAACTCGCCGTCGGCGAAGAACCGAAAGAAGGCGTCGACGTACTTCTCCGGCATCTCCGCGCTCATCGTCACGCGCGCTTCGGCGTCCGAAAGCGGTTCCAGCCGCAGCTCCCGCCCCAGCAACGCGCCGAGGACGCGCAACCGGTCCGCGGGCCGGAGCGAATCCGGCCCGGTGAGCGCGTATGCCCGTCCCTCGTGTCCCGGCGTCGTCAGGGATTCCGCCGCGACGGCCGCGATGTCGTAGGGGTCGATCGCCGCCACCGGCACGTTCGCGAACGGCTCGCGGACGACGTCGCCGTCCGCCAGCTGCGGCACCCACTGCAGTGTGTTCGACATGAACCCGCTCGGCCGCAGGAACGTCCATGCCAGCTCTGACGCACGCACCGAGGCCTCGGCGGCCAGGTGCATGCCCGCGACGGCGTTGTCGGAGTGCCCGCCGACGACCGACCGTGACGACAGCAGCGTGACCTGCTCGACGCCCGCGTCCCGCATCACCGCGAGCGCACCGGCCATGTCGTGGTAGCCGCCGAGCAGGAAGACCGCCCGGACGCCGTCCAGCGCGCGCTTCAGGCTCGGAGGTTCGTTCAGATCGCCCGGTACGCCTTCGACGCCGTCTGGCAGCGGGCGCGGGGTGCGGACCAGCGCTCTGACGGGATGCCCGTCGCGCGCCAGGATTCCGGTCAGTTCCGAGCCGACGTTCCCGCCGGCTCCGGTCACCAAGATCATCGAATTCTCCCCAGTGCGGTGGCCACCGTCGCAGGCGGCGGCCGTCGACGGCAACCCTGCCAGTGAGATCAAGACGGCTCAAGGTGCCTTGGGCACCGCCGGGTACGGCACGAAGGTGCTGGTGTTCTCGTCGACGGTCAGCTGTTTGCCGATCGTCGGGAACGCGCGCTGCGAGCAGGCCGGGCGTTCGCAGACTTTGCAACCCATGCCGATCGGGGTGGCCGCGGCACGGTCGTCGAGGTCGAGCCCGGTCGAGTAGATCAGCCGTTTCGCGTGCCGCAGTTCGCAGCCGAGGCCGACGGTGAACGTCTTGCCGGGGCTGCCGTAGCCGCCGATGTTGCGTGACACCGTCCGCGCGATCCAGAAGTAGCTCTTGCCGTCCGGCAGGGTCGCGATCTGGGTGAGGATCTTGCCCGGCTGGGTGAACGCCTCGTAAATGTTCCACAGTGGACACGCGCCGCCGACGCGCGAGAAGTGGAAACCGGCCGCGGACTGGCGTTTCGACATGTTCCCCGCCCGGTCGACGCGTACGAACGAGAACGGGACGCCGCGGTTCTTCGGCCGCTGCAACGTCGAAAGCCGGTGGCAGACGGTCTCGAAGCCGACGCCGAAGTGGTCACACAGCCGCTCGATGTCGTAGCGGAACCGTTCCGCGGTCGACAGGAACGGTCCATAGGGAAGGATCAGCGCGCCCGCGAAGTAGTTCGCCAGTCCCACGCGGGCCAGCGAACGCGCGGCCGGGCCCGAGAACGCCCAGGAATCGGCGAGTTCGGTGATCAGATCGTCGTATTCGAGCAGCGCGATCTGTGAGGCCATCCGGAACGCCTGCTGCCCGACGCGCAGGCTCGGCGCCAGCCGCAGCACCCGCGGACCCGGTTCATACCGGTGCTGTTCGCCGTTGGCCTCGTCGATGCCCTCGTTCGTGACGTCGACGCCGTAGCGCTGGATCAGGCTTTCCTTCAGCGCGGCGAGCACCTGACCGCGGTGCAGTGGCAGGTCGTGCGCCATCCGTTCGGCGCGTTCGTCCAGCTCGGCGACGTAGTTCTCCCGCTCGTAGAAGAAGTCGCGGACCTCTTCGTGCGGCAACGAGCCGGCCGCGCTCCCGTGCAGGCCGAGGCCGTTTTCCGTGGTCAGCACGGCAGTGTTCTCGACCGCGTTGCGATAGCTGCGATGCAGTTTGACCAGTGCCTGCGCGATCGACGGCAGATTCGTGGCGAGGTCGTTCAGCTCGCTGGTGGTGGCAGTCAAGTTACTGCCGCCGACCACGTCGTCGAGCAGCACCTCTTTCACATCCGCGACGAGCCGTGCGGTGTCGTTGTTGGCGAAGAACTCGGTGTCCACTCCGAACGCTTGAGTGATGCGAAGGAGCACCGGGACGGTCAACGGACGCGAGTTGTGCTCGATCTGGTTGAGGTAACTGGGTGAGATCTCCAGCACACGAGCGAGATCCGCTTGGCTCATCGACCGGCTTTCACGCAGATGCCGAAGCTTCGCTCCGGCGAAGGTTTTGTCCACACAGGCCTCTCTGTCCGCAAGGTTTCCGGGCCTGAACGATTCAGTGAACGGTCAAGCACGTGGATTTTCGGTCAGCTTGCGAACCTGCGATTCGCAACCTTTGCAAGATGGTACGGAAGCTTCGCAGAAATTGGCAAATTGGAGGCCTGGATCGGGTTTCCCCTGTCGTGTCAGGGTCGGATCAGGAAAGGCGATCACTCGCAAACTTCGCAACACCGGGAGAATTCGATGACTGAGCACGCGCAGCAGCTGGCGCAGGCGGCCGCCGAACTGACCAAGCAGTGGGAGACCGACCCCCGCTGGGCTGGCGTGCGGCGGTCGTACTCCGCGGCTGACGTGGTCAAGCTGCGCGGCAGCGTGGTCGAGGAGCACACGCTGGCCCGCCGCGGTGCCGAGAAGCTGTGGGACCTCCTGCACAACGAGGACTACGTCCACTCCCTCGGCGCGCTGACCGGTAACCAGGCGGTGCAGCAGGTCCGCGCCGGCCTCAAGGCCATCTACCTCTCCGGCTGGCAGGTCGCGGCCGACGCCAACCTGTCCGGCCAGACCTACCCGGACCAGAGCCTCTACCCGGCCAACTCGGTGCCCGCCGTCGTCCGCCGCATCAACAACGCGCTGGGCCGCGCCGACCAGATCAACTGGGCCGAGGGCAACACCGACACCGACTGGTTCGCCCCGATCGTCGCCGACGCCGAGGCGGGCTTCGGTGGTCCGCTCAACGCGTTCGAGCTGATGAAGGGCATGATCGCGGCCGGTGCCGCGGGTGTGCACTGGGAAGACCAGCTCGCGTCCGAGAAGAAGTGCGGCCACCTCGGCGGCAAGGTGCTCATCCCGACCAAGCAGCACGAGCGCACGCTGAACGCCGCCCGCCTCGCCGCGGACGTGCTGAACGTGCCGTCGCTGATCGTCGCCCGCACCGACGCCCAGGCCGCGACCCTGCTGACCAGCGACGTCGACGAGCGCGACCAGAAGTACACCACCGGTGAGCGCACCGCGGAGGGCTTCTACACCGTCACCAACGGCATCGACCCCTGTATCGACCGCGGGCTGGCCTACGCGCAGTACGCCGACCTGCTGTGGATGGAGACCTCCAAGCCGGACCTCGAGGTCGCCCGCCAGTTCGCCGAGGCCATCAAGGCGAAGTACCCGGACCAGATGCTGGCCTACAACTGCTCGCCGTCGTTCAACTGGAAGAAGCACCTGGACGACGCGACGATCGCGAAGTTCCAGCGCGAACTCGGCCACATGGGCTACAAGTTCCAGTTCATCACGCTGGCGGGCTTCCACGCGCTGAACTACTCGATGTTCGACCTGGCGCACGGTTACGCCCGCGAGGGCATGACCGCCTACGTCGACCTGCAGGAGCGCGAGTTCGCTTCGGAGGAGCGCGGTTACACCGCCACGAAGCACCAGCGCGAGGTCGGCACCGGCTGGTTCGACAACGTCGCGACCGCGCTGAACCCGGCCAGCTCGACGACCGCGCTCGCCGGTTCCACCGAGGCCGAGCAGTTCTGATCCCTCGCAAGCAGATGCCAGGTGGCGGTCTTTCGACCCCGGAGACCGCCACCTCCCATCCCCGCCAACTCTCTTTCGCGAAGCCCAGCGGAGGCACACCATGGTTGAGAAGCTGAACTACCGGATCGACGTCTGCGGACCCGCCGGTGACCGGTTCGACGAGATCCTCACCCCGGCCGCACTGGACTTCGTGGCCAAATTGGACAACGCGTTCGCCGGTCGCCGCCGCGAGCTGCTCGACGCCCGTCGTCTGCGCCGCGAGAAGCTGCGGTCCGGTGAGGAGCCGCTGGGCTTCCTCCCGGAGACGCACTCGATCCGCGACGACAGCGGCTGGACGGTCGCCCCGGCCGCGCCCGGTCTCGAAGACCGCCGCGTCGAGATCACCGGCCCGACCGACCGCAAGATGACGGTCAACGCGCTCAACTCCGGTGCCAAGGTCTGGCTCGCCGACTTCGAAGACGCGACCTCGCCGACCTGGCACAACGTGATCGACGGCCAGCTCAACCTGTTCGACGCCATCCGCCGCAACATCGACTTCACCACCGAGGCGGGCAAGCGCTACACGATCGGCGAGGAACCCGCGACGATCGTCGCCCGCCCGCGTGGCTGGCATCTGGTGGAGAAGCACATCCGCATCGACGGCCGCCCGGTTTCGGCGAGCCTTGTCGACTTCGGCCTGTACTTCTTCCACAACGCGCGTCAGCTGCTGGCCCGCGGCAGCGGCCCGTACTTCTACCTGCCGAAGCTCGAAAACCATCTCGAAGCGCGGCTGTGGAACGACGTCTTCCTGCTGGCGCAACGAGAACTGGGCCTCCCGCGCGGCACCATCCGGGCCACCGTGCTGATCGAGACGATCACCGCCGCGTTCGAGATGGACGAGATCCTCTACGAACTGCGCGAGCACATCGCCGGGCTGAACGCCGGCCGCTGGGACTACATCTTCAGCGTCATCAAGAACTTCTCCTCGCATGGCGCGGACTTCGTGCTGCCGGACCGCGCGCAGGTGACGATGACCGTCCCGTTCATGCGGGCCTACACCGAACTGCTCGTGCGTACCTGCCACCGGCGCGGGGCGCACGCGATCGGCGGGATGGCGGCGTTCATCCCGAGCAAGGACCCGGAGATCAACGCGACCGCGCTGGAAAAGGTCCGCCAGGACAAGGAACGCGAGGCGTACGACGGTTTCGACGGTTCGTGGGTCGCGCATCCCGGTCTCGTCCCGGTCTGCCGCGAGGTGTTCGACGGCGTGCTCGGCGGCTGGCCCAACCAGCTCGGCAAGCTCCGTGAGGACGTCGTCGTCACCGCCGAGGACCTGCTCGACGTCGCCAGTGCGGGCGGCGAGGTCACTGAAGCGGGTGTCCGCGCCAACATCAACGTCGCGCTGCGCTACGTCGACGCCTGGCTGCGCGGGACCGGTGCGGCGGCCATCCACAACCTGATGGAGGACGCCGCCACCGCCGAGATCGCGCGCTGCCAGATCTGGCAGTGGATCCGCAACGGCACGAAACTCGAAGACGGCACCGCGCTCACCCGCGAGCTCACCGTGTCCTATTTGGATGAAGAGCTGGCGACCGTGCGGGCGGAACTGGGCGAGGGCAACCGGCTCGGCGACGCGTACGAGATCTTCACCGAGACCGCGCTGGGTGAGAAGCTGCCGAGCTTCCTCACCACCGGTGCCTACGCGCGGTACCTGACGACGCACTGACCAAGGCTCCGGCCGCCCTGACCTGACGCGGGGCGGCCGGTTCCACACCGGTTTTTGGGACGGTGTGGCCCCACGGGTCCGGTGGCGGAGGCTCCCCGCCGCCGGACCCGTTTCACGCGCGCGCCCCTCCGGTGGCGCCTGTCGGGCGCGCGTCGTTCGCGGAGGCCCCGTCCACCCCCACACCGTTGTGGGCGGGGCCTTCGCGGCTTTCTCGTTGTAGGCGGGGCTTCGCGGCTCCTCCCGCTCGGTCTCGCTCCCGTATGTCATGAGGGGTCCCCATAGGACACTTTTCGTCCTATGGGGACCCCACATGACGTTGTTGGACGTCTGTTGGCACGTAGGTACGGGTAGGGTGGGCACACGGGCGAATAG
>NZ_JBFBBY010000066.1:0-42779 GCF_040682875.1 Amycolatopsis sp. NPDC051071
CGCCGCCCGCCCCCACCCCCCCGGGAAACGTCATGTGGGGTCCCCATAGGACGAAAAGTGTCCTATGGGGACCCCTCATGACACGTGGTCAGGCGAGAAAGAGCGACACGGACGGGCCGTCGCTGGCCTCGGGTTGGTGGTTTCGCGCGGACACCCGATGGTCGTCTTGTGTCGTTGCCTGGCGACGTCTAGCCAGATTGTCAGACAATATGGCAATCTGATGACCGTGACAGATCCGATCACCGGCCTGGGTGCGAGCATCCAGCGGCAGAGCGCCACCGAGCAGGCCGCCGAAGCCATCCGGCAAGCCATCTTGTCCGGTCGGCTGCCGCCAGGCACGCCGCTGCGTGAAGCCGCGCTCGCCGCCGAGCTCGGCATCTCCCGCAGTACTCTTCGCGAGGCCGCGCGAACCCTCGAAAGCGAGGGCCTGGTCCGCTACCAGATGAACCGCGGCATCGTCGTCGCGGACATCACCGGGCCGGATATAGCAGACATCTACGCCGCCCGCGCCGCCGTGGAACTGGCCGCGGCCGACGCACTGACCGAGCACCGGGACCCGGCGATCTACGCGAGTCTCGCCGACCTGGTCGACCAGATAGAACACGCCTTCGAGCACGGCGACACCGACGCCGCGCTCGACGGTGACCGGCTCTTCCACACCACCCTCGTCGCGGCCACCGGCAGTCCCCGGCTGCGCCGCATCCACACGCAGCTCCAGCAAGAGCAGCGCCTCGCCCTGGCGCTGGCCGAGCGATCCCGCCGTGAACTCGGCCGCGTCGCTGACGACCACCGCCAGCTGTTGGACGCGCTGCACGGCAGCCCGGAACAAGCCAGGGCGGAACTCACCGCGCACCTGCAAGCCGGCGCCGCCGAACTGCAACGGCTGCTCGACCTGCTCGCCAACCGGAACGAAAGAGAGACACCTCGTGGCTGACCACAGCACCGATGGCACCTGGGATCTGATCGTCACGCCTTGGCACCTCGACGAGCACCTCCCGGCCTTCCCGATCCCCGCCACCGCGACCGAGGTCGGCCGCCCGATCCTCCCCGACGGCCCCGTCCCCGCCCGGATGAACCTGCTGCACCGGGCCGCCGCCGACGCGGTGGCGCAAGCGGCCAAGCCGCTGGTGCTCTCCGGCGACTGCCCCACTTCCCGCGCGGCAGTGGCCTCGTTACAACGCCGCCATCACGACATGGCAGTGCTGTGGATAGACGCCCACGGCGACTTCAACACCCCGGCCATCTCGACCAGCGGTTACCTCGGCGGCATGGCACTGGCCATGCTGACCGGCCACACATCCGGCCTGTTCGACGACACGCTCGTCCTGCGCCCGGTCCCCGAAACCAGCGTCGTGCTCGCCGACGCCCGCGACCTCGATCCCGCCGAGGGCGACGCGCTCACCACCAGCCAGGTCCGGCGCGTGCCCGCCGACCCCGCCGCGATCACCGCCGCCCTCAGCCGGCTCGGCCCCGTCCCCGTCTACGTCCACCTCGACATCGACGTCATCGACGGCGCCGAACTGCCCGGGGTGCGCTTTCCCTCCGGTCCCGGCCCTTCCCTCGCCCGCATCGAGGAATGCCTGGCCGCCGCCTGCGAAACCGCCGACGTCGTCGCCGCCTACCTCGCCTGCGCCTGGCTCCCCGAGCACGTTGGCGACCAGACCAGCCGCCAGACGATCAGCCGTCTCACCGCGGCACTCGGCGCCCGCCTGGCCTGGCCCGCACCCGCCGGCAGCTGACCGCCCGCCCACCAAGGAAAGCCGATGGCCATCGAGATCATCCAGCCGGCGGGTCTAGACACCCCGCAGACCTACAGCCACGTCGTCATCGCCACGGGCAGCCGCATGGTGTTCGTCGCCGGGCAGCTGTCCGACGACGAACACGGCGACCTCATCCACCCCGGGGATTTGGCGGCACAGGCTCGGCAGGTCTTCGCCAACCTCGGCCGGGCCCTCGCCGCCGCGGGCGCGCGGCCGGACCAGGTCGCCAAGATCACGATCTACGTGGTCGGGCACCGCAGGGAGTACCTGCCGGTCATCGAGCGGGCCAGGGTCGGCCTCTTCGGCGACCACAAACCGGCCGACGTCCTGCTCGGCGCGGAAACCCTTGCCGCGCCGGGCTACCTGATCGAAGTGGACGCCATCGCGATCGTCTAGCGGCGTGGCGGGCCGGCACAGACTTGCCCCCGATCGGCGACGAACGAAGACCGATCGGATCGGCGACACAAGGCCCTGCGGTCCGGCGCGATGCGGCTGGCGTGGTCGAGGCGTGATCAGTCGGCTGGCTGCCGCGCCCCGGAGACAACTCCCCGCGCGCCGCCGGCGGGGAGTTCGCAGAGCCGCCGCGATGACGTCACACGGCGCTGAGACATCCCCCGTGAGAGCTACTCGGATTGTCCGCTCGCTGGTGATTCGTCGGCGTCGGTGCGCTTCTAGCGTTTCCCGCGGGTCGCTCAATCGTGCGGCCGTGGTCAACTGGAGGTCACCATGCAGACGATGCCGGACGCGCGCCAAGATCACCGACCTGGGCGAGCGGGCCGCATCTTGCGGTTTCCGATCGTCTGGACGCTGGTCGGGATAGTCGGTGTCGGCGGGGTGTCGGCGCTGTCCTCGGGTGGGTCGCCGGTGCTGGCGGTCGTGGGCGCCGTTGCCGCGGTTGCCGTCTACTGGGTGGTCATGCGCTACGTCGCGCGGCGAAGCACGCCGGAGATCGCGAGGGCGCGGGCCGGGATCCACGCGTTGCTCGGCATCGGGATTGGCGTCGTGTTCATCGCCACCTCGATACTCATGGTGATCAGCGAGTTCTCGTTCACCTGGGCGTCCGGGAGCGCCATGGCGACCGTGGTGAGCATCGCGGCGGTGCAGTTCGGTGCGGCGGTGACCGAGGAACTGCTCTTCCGCGGCCTGTTGCTGCAAGGGCTGGAACGGCTGTGCGGCAGCTGGGCGGCGCTGACGATCACCGCGGTGCTGTTCGGTGCCATCCACCTGGCCAACCCCGGCGCCACGCTGTGGACCGGGTTCGCGATCGCCGTCGAGGCCGGTGTCCTCATGGGCGCCGCGTTCCTGTGGCTGCGCAGCATCTGGGCGGTCGTGGGCCTGCACTTCGCCTGGAACACCCTCGAAGGGCTGATCGGCGTCCCGGTCTCGGGTCACGCGTCGCCGGGTTTGCTGATCGCCGAACCGACGGGCCCGGAGTTGCTGACTGGCGGCCAGTTCGGCTTCGAGGGGTCGATCATTCCCGTCGTCGTGGGCCTGCTGATCGCCGTGCCCATGCTCATCGCCGCTCACAAGCGCGGCAAGCTCGTGCCCATGCGGCGGCGCTTGGTTGGTTAAGGACTTTCGAAACCGACCACTAAGCTCGCCGAATGCTTGCCAGCGTGGCATCCCGCCTCAGTACCACACTCGACGGGTGGCGACACCTCTCGCTGTCTACAAAGGACAGTGTGTTGGCGGCGGTGGTGACCGTGCTGGCCTTCGCGCCTACCGTCGCCCATATCGGGCCGGAGATCGGCGATCTCCCCCGGCGCGAGCCTGGCGACCTCGGCGCGGTGGTCGGTGCGGCGCTGACGCTGGCGATGTGCCTGCCGCTCGCGGTACGCAGCCGCAGGCCGGCCGTGTGCCTGTCGGTCATCGGTACCGCGTTCGCGATCGGTCAGATGCTGAGCTACCCGGACACGTTCGGCAAGGTGGGAATTCTCCTCGCGTTGTACGCCGCCGGCGCGCACCTGGCGCGGTTCCGCCGGGGGCTTGCCGCGGTGCTGACCGCGGGTTATGTGGTGCTCACCGTGGCACTGCACAATCTTGGTTCACCGCAACGGCTTCCGGATTTTCTCGCGTTCTATCTCGTGTTGGTGGTGATCTGGCTGGCTGGCACCGGCATGCGTCGATGGCGCGCGGAAGAGGCCGAACGGAGACGGTTGGCCGGTGAGGTGGCCGCGGCCACCGAGCGGGCACGCATCGCTCGGGACCTGCACGACGTGGTCACCCATCACGTGACCGCGATGGTGGTTCAGGCCGACGCGGCGCAGTTCCTTCTCGACTCCGCGCCGGAACGAACCGGGACAGGCCTGCGCGCCATCAGCGACACCGGACGCCGGGCGTTGACGGAGCTGCGGACCCTGCTCGGCATCCTCGAGGCGACCGGCGAGTCCAGGACCGCGGACCGGACGCCGGCCATGGGAAGGGTCGCTGATCTGGTGGAACAGGCCCGGCTGTCCGGTCAGCCCGTCGAGTGGACCGAGCAGGGCGAGCAACTACCGCGGTCCGTCGATGTGGAGCTGACCACCTACCGCGTGGTACAAGAGGCGCTCACCAACGCCCTCAAACACGCGACCGGAAACTCGACCAAGGTCCTGGTCCGACACGGCAAGGACCACATCGAGGTCGAGGTGATCACCCTCGGTCCCGCGGTCGGCAGCGCGGCCACACCATCCGGTGGCCGAGGCCTGACAGGACTGCGGGAACGGGTACGCATGCTCGGCGGGGACCTGGTTTCCGGCGGCCTGCCCGACGACGGCGGCTTCCGCGTCTGGGCCATGATTCCAGGGAGCCCGACATGACCGAGCCGATCCGGGTGTTGATCTGCGAGGACCAGGAACTGGTGCGCACCGGGTACGTCACCATCTTCTCCGCGCAGCCCGACATCGCGGTCGTCGGCGAGGCGGCAGACGGCCGCGCGGCGGTGGAGGCCGCGCGACGGTTGCGGCCCGACGTGATCGTGATGGACATCCGCATGCCCGTTCTGGACGGCATCGAGGCGACCCGCCAGCTGACCGGTCCCGGCGTCGAGGTACCGGTGAAGGTGCTGGTCGTCACCACGTTCAACGTCGACGAGTACGTGTACGAGGCACTTCGCGCCGGCGCCAGCGGGTTCCTCCTCAAGGACACGCCGCCGGCGCAACTGGTCGACGGCGTCCGCACGATCGCCCGCGGCGAGTCCCTGCTGGCCCCCGCGGTCACCCGAAGCCTGATCGGCCACTTCGCCGAACGGCTCCGCCCCATCGACACCTCCCGCCCAGCACTGGACACCGTCATACGAGCACTGACCCCCCGCGAGCTGGAAGTGCTCGAACACCTCGCAGCCGGCCTGTCCAACGCCGAAATCGCCGCGGAACTGGTCATCTCCTCCGAGACCGTGAAGACCTATGTGTCCCGAATCCTCACTAAACTCACCTTGCGGGACCGTGTACAAGCAGTCGTCCTCGCCTACCGGATCGGCCTGGTATCCAACACAGACTGACACCCGCCACTTCGCACGCACGGACCGGTCTCGGGCTTCGAACCTCGATGAAGGTGATCATCTCGAGCGAGAACACCTCTCTGAGCGGATTCAAGTGGTGAGGTCCGCACTACGTGCACACACTGCGCGGGGATGAGGATCGGCCGCGCCGCCAGACCCGTACATCGAGACTCTGAGCGCGGCAGCACACCAAAGTAGGGGCGAGGGACCACTGAGTGCTGATGGGAACGGGCATGACGAACACGTTCGTCATGCCCGTCCGGTCTGCCTCTCCCGTGTTGCCGGATACTCCGGAACGGAGCGCCGACTGCGAGGGTGTCCCATGGCTCAGACCCCGCCCCCCGAGTTGTCTTCCCTTGGCCGATCCGCCCTGAGTTCGTCGGCGACCGCCGCTGCGGTGTTCGGCGTCCTGGTCGGCTGCGGCGCGGAGCTACGAGGATTCAAGTCGGCTCCCGGTCACTCGGGTTCGCTCCGCAGACCGTTTTGGTCATTGCGTTCTTCGCGCTGGTCCCGACCGCATGAAATCTACTTGCGGGACGGATGTTTGAATACTTTATTCCTGGGTATAGCGCGCCCGCTTGGGTGCGGAGACATTCCTTCCGGTTTCGTTACGTGCTGAGCGAGTGAGTTTTCGCACTGAAGGAGAAGTTGTGAATCTTCTTCCCATGTGACGGCGCCCGGCACCGGTCGTGGCGGCGCGATACCGCAGGTGGGGCCCGGATGCAAGGGTGCCGGACCATGGTTCCACGGCATGGAATTGACCGACGGCCAATTTATGATTTACTCGCTCGAATTGCGATCATGGCAATTCTATGCTTATTGATTGCGAACAAGACGATCTTCGGTTGTTTACGAATTGGTCCACTTGGTGGTATCGAAAACGGATCCAGGTAGGCACTGTGTAAGACATCTCTTGGCGAGAATGATGCGCGGCGAACTTCTCAGTGCGCCACAGCGGTCATTGGTATGTGCGCTTTTTTCCTGTGGCAGTTGATGTGCTCGGAAGGTCAGTCAAGTGTTTTCGTCAGTGGCAGAATCGTGTGTTCCCGCAACGTCCGGAAGGCAGTCGATCCGCCCCATCCCGCCAGGCAGGCTGGCCGGGGTTCTCAGTTCACTGATCCAGCGGCACCAGGTGCCGGGAGCCCAGCTCGCGGTGTGGCACGGCGACGAACTCTCGGTGGCCGAGGCCGGTGTGGAAGACGGTGACCGGCCGATGAGTGCGGATTCGACGGTGCCCGTCGGGTCCATCACCAAGGCCTTCACCGCGACGCTGGCGATGCTCCTGGTGGCCGACGGCGATCTCGAACTCGACACGCCCATCGGCGAGTTCGTCCCGGAACTGCGCGGCAGTGAGCTCGGTGGCCTGCTGACTCTTCGACAGCTGCTCGGGCACACCAGCGGCCTGCCTTCCGACCCCGCCGAACACTGTTCCAGCCGCCGCGACCTGCTCGGCTGGCTTCGCCCGGACCTGCTGGTCTGCGCCCCCGCCACCGCCTTCTCCTACTCCAGCGTCGGCTACGCGCTCGTCGGCATGCTCATCGAAGAAGCGACCGGGATGCCATGGCAGGAGGCCCTCGAAACGATCCTGATCCACCCGCTGGGCATGAACGCCGCCTTCATCGGCCGCACGGCACGGGAGCCGACCGCCAAAGGACACGCCGGCCGTCCCGGAGCCCGGCCACTGGTGGTCGAGCAGATGCTGGCCCCGGTGCTGGCTCCCGTTGGCGGCCTGGCACTGAGCGCCCGCGAACTGATCAAGTTCGGGCAGGTCCATCTGGGCAAGCCCTGTTTGCTCGATGAAGCGACCGCGAGGCAGATGTACGCCCCGGGCGCCACCGAACCGTTCGGCCTCGCCGACGGCTGGGGGCTGGGGCTGGCACGGTTCAAGGGCAAGCGCACCACGTGGCTGGGCCACGACGGCACGGCGGACGGCACGTCGTGCCACCTGCGCATCGACGGTGAAGGACAGACCGTCGTCGCGTTGACCACCAACGCCGTCGGCGGAGCGGCGCTGTGGTCCGCGGTGCTGCGGGAACTGCGTGTGCTCGGCCTGGACATCCCGGACTACCGGGCGCGCGGTGAGCGTGCCCGGCGGGTCACGGTGCCGGACGAGAGCCGCGGCGGCTACCGCAACGGGGAGCTGGAGTACGTCGTGGAGACCGACACCGAGGGCGTCGTATGCCTCACGGTGGACGGTGAGGTCCACCGCGACCTTGCCCTCTACGACTGCGGGACGATGTCGGTCCCGGACCCCGCCACCGGACTGCGGGCCGACTGCGGCCGCATCGTCCGCGATCCCCGCACCGGACGCGTCACCGCCTTGCAGGTCGGTGGCCGTCTCGCCGAGCGGGTGAGGCACTGAAGGCGGTCGCGCCGCCGTACGGCCCGAGAGGCCGTCTTCTTCCCCCTGTCTTCGTCCCACCGTCTCTTGAGGCGGTCCTCGACGCGCGCTCGGAAGGTTCGACGTTTCATGACATCCCAGGACATCGCCAGAGCCCCTCACCCTGAGCCGGCCGCGGAAGCAGGCGCGAGCCTCCCCGGACTGTTCGCGCGTCAAGTGGCGCGCACCCCGGACGCGATCGCCGTGAGCGGGGATTTCGTGCCGTTGACCTATCGGGAACTCGACGAGCGGGCCAACCGGCTCGCGCACCGCTTGGCGCGGCTCGGCGTCCGCGCCGAACACCCGGTCGCCGTGAGCCTGACGCGGTCGGCCGATTTCGTCGTCGCTGAAGTCGCGATCGTCAAGGCCGGCGGTGTCTACGTGCCGCTCGACGCGCGGGCTCCCGAAGCGCGGTCGCGCCGGGTGCTCGCGGAGGTGGGGGCTTCGGTCCTGCTCACCGACGGGGAGGATCCGCTTCCCGGCGTCCGTCTGCAGCGCCTCGACGACCCCACTCTGGAGCGCGAATCCTCCGGTTCGCCTGGCTCGGTGGTGGATCCGGACCAGCTCGCGTACGTGATGTACACCTCCGGTTCGACCGGTGTGCCGAAGGGCGTCGCCGTGACGCACCGGGACGTCGCGGCGCTGGCGGCCGACAGCCGGTTCGGTGACGCGCACGAGCGGATCCTGCTGCACTCGCCGCCGGCGTTCGACGCGTCGACCTACGAGCTGTGGGTGCCGCTTCTGAGCGGTGGCACCGTTGTGGTCGCGCCGCCGGGTGACCTCGGGGTCGAGATGTTGCGCCGGATGATCTCCGAATACGGGGTGACGGCGTTGTGGCTGACCGCCGGGCTGTTCCGGGTGGTGGCTCAGGAGGCACCGGACTGCTTCCGCGGTGTGCGGGAAATCTGGACCGGCGGGGAGGCGGTCCCGGCGGATCCGGTCCGCCGCGTCCTCGAACACTGCCCGGGCCTCGTCGTGGTCGACGGGTACGGGCCCACCGAAACGACGACATTCGCCACCTCGCACCGGCTGCCGTCACCCGATTCGGTGCCGGAACGCCCGCCCATCGGGCGGCCGCTGGACAGGATGCGGGCCTACGTGCTGGACACCGGGCTGAACCCGGTCGCCGACGGCGAGCCGGGGGAGTTGCACCTCGCCGGGACGGGGCTGGCGCGCGGCTACCAGGCGCGTCCGGGACTGACCGCGGAGAGGTTCGTCGCCGACCCGCTCGGCCCGGACGGCGATCGCATGTACCGCACCGGTGACGTCGTGCGCCGGAACGACCGTGGCGAGCTGGAATTCCTCGGTCGCGCCGACGAACAGGTCAAGATCCGCGGCTTCCGTATCGAACTCGGTGAGATCGAAGACGTGCTGCGCCGGCACGACGACGTCAGTGAGGCCGTGGTCGTGGCCAGGGAAGACCGGCCGGGCGTCAAACGGCTCGTCGCGTATCTCGTCACCCGTGGCGACGGCGGACAGGAACCGGACGGCCTGCGCGCGTTGCTCACCGAGACACTGCCGGATTACATGGTCCCCTCGGCGTTCGTCGTCCTGGATGGCTTGGAGCTGAACGCCAACGGCAAGGTCGACCGGCGCGCGTTGCCCGCACCACCGGCGGAAGCGGCGGCGTACGTCGAGCCGCGGACCGTCGCCGAGCGGCGGGTCGCCGCGATCTGGGCCGATGTGCTGGGCGGCGGCCCGGTGGGCGCCACCGACGACTTCTTCGCCAGGGGCGGTGACTCGATCCTCGTCGTGCAGGTGCTTTCCCGGCTGCGCACGGAGTTCGGGACAGAGCTGACGGCGAAGGCGCTGTTCGACGCCCCGAGCGTCGAACGGCTCGCCCGGCTGCTGCCGGAGACTCCGGACCCGGCCCGGACCGAGCCGATCCCGGTCGCCCCCGACGGCCGTCCGGTGCCGATTTCCCCCGCACAGCGACGGCTGTGGTTCCTCGACGAACTTTCCGGGAACGCCGCGACCGAGAACAACACCGGCGTCGGGCTGCGGCTCTCCGGCCCGCTGGACGTCGACGCCCTCGCCAACGCGCTCGACCTGCTCCGCGCACGCCACGACTCCCTGCGCACCACCTTCGACGTGGTAAACGACGAGGGCGTCCAGCGGAGCACCGAGTCCGCCGTCATCCCGCTCCAGGTCCGCCGACTGTCCGAAAAGGACGATCTGGACGGCGAGCTGGCCACGGAGTTGTCGCGGCCGTTCGACCTCCGGAGCGGCCCGCTGACCCGCGCCACCCTGTTCGAACTGGCGGACCGGGAACACCTGCTGGTGCTCTGCCAGCACCACATCGTCACCGACGGCGCGTCCATCGGCATCCTCACCGAGGAACTGATGGACCTCTACGCCGGGACCACACTGCCGGAACTTCCGGTGCGCTACGCCGACTTCGCCGCCTGGCAGCGCTCCCGGCTGACCGGCCCGGCATTGCGCCCGCACCTGGCGTACTGGCGCCGGCGGCTGGACGGCCTCGAACCGCTCGCCCTGCCGACCGACCGGCCCCGCGCCGCACAGCGGTCCACCGAGGGCGCGGTCCACCGGCGGCCACTGCCCGCGGCCTTGTTCGACCGGCTCACCGAACTGGGCCACGAGCACGGCGCGACGCTGTTCATGACGCTGACCGCCGCCGTGCAGATCCTGCTGGCCCGCCACAGCGGGCAGCAGGACGTCGCGGTCGGCACGGCCGTCGCCGGCCGGGACCGCGCCGAACTGGAGAAGCTGACCGGTTTCTTCGTCAACACCCTGGTGCTGCGCTCGCGGGTGGACGACGACCGGCCGTTCACCGCATTCCTCGGTGAGTTCCGGGAAACCGTGCTGGACGCCTTCGCGCACGCCGACGCGCCGTTCGACCGGGTCGTCGACGCGGTGCGGCCCGAACGCGACCCCTCCCGGACGCCCCTCGTGCAGGCCGTCGTCGTTCTGCAGAGCCCACTCGTGCGGCCACGCGATGTCGCCGGACTCCGGGTGACCGAGCACGACCTGCCCCGGCCGTCGGCCCGCTTCGACCTCGTGATCGAGTTCTGGCCGCGTAACGGAACCTTCGAGCTCGCGATCGAGTACAGCACCGGCCTGTTCGACGCCGTCACCGTCGAACGCCTGGCCGTCCGGCTGGAGACCCTGCTGACCGGGATCGCCGCCGATCCCGCCCGGCCGCTCGGTGACCTGCCGCTCACGACGGAGGCGGACCGGCGTTTCCTCCTTCCCGATAGCACCGCTGTGACCGCCGTGGACTCCGTCCCGGCAGCCTTCGACCAGCAGGTCACCCGGACACCCCATGCCACGGCGGTGACCTGTGGGGACACCTCGCTCACCTACCGCGAACTGCAGGAGCGCGCCGATCGGCTCGCCCGTCACCTGAGCGAATTGGGGGTGCGGGCGGAAGACCGCGTCGGAATCCTGATGGACCGTTCGGCCGACCTCGTTGTCGCCGTACTGGCGGTCCTCAAGGCCGGCGCCGCGTACCTGCCGCTCGACCTGCGTGCGCCGGCGGCGCGGCTGCGGCGGATCCTCGACGGCTCCGCGTTACTGCTGACCGATTCCACTTGGGTGGACGTCGCCGCCGATGTCCACCCGCGGCCGCTTCGGGTGATCGTCCCGGCGGAGCCCGGCGACCGGCCGGGCGTCGATTCGGACCCCGAGAATCTGGCGTACGTCGAGTACACCTCGGGTTCCACCGGCGTGCCGAAGGGCGTCGCGGTGCGTCACGCGGACGTCGTCGCGCTCGCCAGGGACAGCCGGTTCACTGGCGGCGCGCACGAGCGGGTACTACTGCACTCGCCGCTGGCGTTCGACGCGTCGACCTACGAGCTGTGGGTGCCGTTGCTCAACGGCGGCGAAGTCGTCGTCGCGCCGCCGGGAGACCTCGACGTCGACCGGCTGCGGCAGCTGATCACCCGGCACGGCGTGACCGCGCTATGGCTCACCGCGGGCCTGTTCCGGCTTGTCGCGCAAGAAGAACCCGACTGCTTCACCGGTGTCCGCGAAGTCTGGACCGGCGGCGACGTGGTCCCGGCGGAGACGGTCCGCCGGGTGCTCGCCTCCTGTCCCGGGCTGGCCGTGGTCGACGGTTACGGGCCCACCGAAACGACCACGTTCGCGTCCGCCTTCCGGATGACTTCAGCGGAGTCCGTGCCGGGCGTCGTGCCGATCGGCACCCCACTGGACGGGATGCGGGCCTTCGTGTTCGACGCCCGGCTACGGCTGGTGCCGCGGGGAGTGGTCGGCGAGCTGTACGTCGCCGGGCCGGGCCTCGCACGCGGCTACGCCGACCGTCCCGGGGCCACCGCCGAACGTTTCCTCGCGAACCCGTTCGGCGAGCCGGGAAGCCGGTGCTACCGCACGGGCGACCTGGTGCGCTGGCGTTCCGACGACACGCTGGAATTCGTCGGCCGCGCCGACGATCAAGTCAAGATCCGGGGCTTCCGGGTGGAGCCGGCGGAGGTCGAGTCCGCGCTCACCGAACGGGCGGACGTCGTGCAGGCAGTGGTGCTCGCGCGGACGGACGCCGGTCGCAAGCGACTCGTGGCCTACGTCGTCCCGGCACCGGGCACGGCACCGGACGCGACGGCGGTGCGTAGCTCGCTGGCGGAGGTACTGCCGGACTACCTCGTGCCGTCGGCGATCGTCCTGCTCGACGCACTTCCCTTGAGCCCCAACGGGAAACTCGACCGGCGAGCCTTGCCCGAACCGGCGCTCGACCCGTCGGCCGTCCGCCACACGGCGCCACGGACGGAACCCGAGCGCGTGCTGGCAGGCATCTGGGCCGAGGTGCTCGGGCTCGACGAAGTCGGCGTCGAGGACAACTTCTTCGACCTGGGCGGTGACTCGATCCTGAGCATCCAGGTCGGTGCCCGTGCGCGCCGGGCGGGTCTCGCGCTGAGCACCAGCGACCTTTTCCGGCACCAGACCGTCGCGGCACTGGCGGCCACGGCCACCGGGACGGGCGGAACGGCCGCGCGGGGTCCGGTGTCCGGCGAGGCGCCGTTGACGCCGATCCAGGAGTGGTTCTTCGCCACCCAGACCCGGCGACCCGAGCGGTTCGACCAGTCGCTGTCGATGGAACTCACCGCGGAGGTCGACGAGGCCGCGCTGCGCACGGCGCTGTCGGCGCTGATCGAGCAGCACGACGCGTTGCGGATGCGGTTCGAGCGACTGAACGGGCGGTGGCGTCAGGTCAATCCGCCGCCCGGCCCGGTGGACGTACTCGCCGGACCGTCCGAAGTGGATCTCGGCCGCGGGCCGTTGCTGCGGGCGTGGCTGTCCGAAGAGGACGGCCACAAGACGCTTCGGCTGGCCGCCCATCACCTGGTCGTCGACGGGGTGTCCTGGCGCGTGCTGCTGGAAGACCTGGACCTGGCCTACCGGCAGACGGTCCGGGGCGAGGCCGTCGACCTCGGACCGAGGTCGACGTCGTTCCTCGAATGGGCCCGCCGCCTGGCCGAGAAGGCCGAGGCGGGCGGATTCGCCGGAGAATCGGCGTACTGGCGGGACTTCGACGGCGACACGTCGGTGCCGGTGGACGGCGCGGGGCAGAACACCGCCGGTGCCGCCCGGTCGGTGACGGTGCGACTGACCGAAGCGGAGACGACCGCGCTGACGCGTGACGTGCCCGCCGTGTACCGCACCCGGATCAACGACGTGCTGCTCACCGCGCTCGGCCGGGTCCTGCGTGACTGGACCGGTCATGACCGCGTCGTGGTGGACCTCGAAGGCCACGGCCGCGAGGCTCTGTTCGAGGACGCCGACCTGTCCCGGACGGTGGGCTGGTTCACCAGCCTGTTCCCGGTGGCACTGGAAGCCGGTGATGACTGGGGCCGGGCGCTCAAGACGGTCAAGGAGCGATTGCGGGCGGTGCCCAGCCGTGGCATCGGCTACGGCGTCCTGCGCTACCTCACCGGGACGGCGCCGGAGATCACCCCGGCGGTCAGTTTCAACTACCTCGGCCGGTTCGACCCACCGGTCACCGACGGCGGTTTGTACGCCGCGCCGGGCCGCGAACTGACCTTGGACGTCGCCCCGGAGGAGATCCGGCCGCATCTGCTCGACGTCGTCGGCCGGATCGACGGCGGCGCGCTGGAGTTCGACTGGTTCTTCGCCGAGGGCGTGCACCACAAGTCCACAGTGGATGGTCTGGCGAACGCGCTGCTCGAAGCGTTGCGGGAGATCGTCCGGCACTGCGCCGAGCCGGGCGCGGGCGGCCGGACCCCGTCCGATTTCCCCCTGGCCGCGCTGGACCAGCGGCAAGTGGACGCGCTGGTGGGTGACGGCGGCGGGGTCGAGGATCTCTACCCGCTGACCCCGATGCAGGCAGGGATGGTCTTCCACGCTCTGGCGCCGGGTGGCACCCGGACCTACTTCGAACAGCTGACCTTCGTACTGGACGACGTTCCCGACCCGCGGCGGCTCGGTGCGTCCTGGCAGCGGGTGGTGGACCGGACGCCGGTACTGCGCAGCCGGGTCGTCTGGGAGAGCGTGCCGTCGCCGCTGCAACTGGTCGAACGCGATGTCACGCTGCCGATCACGTACCTCGACTGGACCGCACTGTCCACTGTGGAGCGTGAGGAGGCGCTGCGGCGGCTGCTGGAGGCCGACGCCGAGGAAGGGCTCGACCTGGCCCGCGCGCCGTTGACGCGGCTCGTCGTCGTCAGGCTGCCCGATGACGCCGTGCGGGTGGTGTGGACGTTCCACCATGTGCTGCTCGACGGCTGGAGTGTCTTCCAGGTGCTTTCCGACGTCATCGCACTGGCCCGGGGCGATGACGGGGCGGTCCCCGAACGGCGGCCGTTCGGGGACTACCTCGCCTGGCTGGCCCGTCAGGACGACCGGGCCGCCGAGGAGTACTGGCGGGCCGAGCTCGCCGATCTGTCCGCGGCGACGCCGTTGCCGTACGACCGGGTGGCCGCTCGCGGGCACACGACCAGTTCCGCCGACCGGGTGGCCGCCGAATTGGACGACGCCGCGTCCGACCGGCTGTACACGTTCGCGAGACGCCATCGGCTGACGGTGAACACCGTCGTCCAAGGTGCGTGGGCGCTGCTGCTGTCGCGATACAGCGGTGAGCGGGACGTCTGTTTCGGCGCGACCGTCTCGGGCAGACCACCCGAACTGCCTGGGGTGGACGACATCACCGGCATCTTCATCAACACCCTGCCGGTGCGGATGCGCGTGGACCACGGTGCCGGGCTGATCGACTGGCTGCGAGAGGCACAAGCCCGGCAGGTCTCCTCACGCCGGTTCGGGCATCTCGCGCTCACCCGGCTGCAGGGCTGGAGCGGGGTCCCGGCGGGGACGAATTTGTTCGACAGCATCGTGGTGTTCGAGAACTACCCGATCGACGAACTCGCCGACGGGCCGCGAGTACGGGAGCTGGAAGCGGCCGAGCGGACCAATTACCCGCTCAGCGTCGTCGTCTATCCGGGACGCCGGCTTTCGCTGGTACTCGGCTACGACCCGGCCCTGTTCGACGCCGGGACGGCCGAACGGCTCGCGACCCATCTGGGCGTGCTGTTGCGGGGGATGGCGGACGTAGGAGTTTCGGCGGTCACGATGCTGACCGAAGCCGAGGAAAACCGCGTGGTCCACGAGTGGAACGCCACCGGCACGGCAGTACCGGACAACGCGCCGGCGCCGTTGTTCGAAGCTCAGGTCCGGCGCACTCCGGCAGCCGTCGCGGTGGTCACCGACACCGAATCCCTGACCTACGCCGAACTTGATGCCCGGGCGAACCGGCTGGCTCACCTCCTGCTGCGGCACGGCGTCCGTGCCGAGGAGCGGGTCGCGGTGCTGATGGACCGCTCGGCCGACCTTGTCGTGGCGGAGCTGGCGATCATCAAGGCGGGCGGCGCCTACCTGCCCGTGGACCTGCGGGCACCGGCGGACCGGTTGCGCCTGCTGCTGACCGAAGCCGAGGCGAAGATCGTCGTCACCGACACGGCACGGCGGCCGCAGGCCGAGGAAGTCCACTGTGGACAGCTACTGACGGTCGCGGATGCCGCGGGCGAACCGGCGACGGCGCCGGATGTCCCGGCCGATCGTGACCAGCTCGCCTACGTCATCTACACCTCGGGCTCGACCGGCTCGCCCAAGGGTGTCGCCGCCCGGCAGCGGGACGTCGTGGCGCTGGCCTGGGACCGGCGGTTCCGGACCGGGGCGCACGAGCGGGTGCTGCTGCATTCACCGCATTCGTTCGACGCCTCCACCTACGAGATGTGGGTTCCGCTGCTCAACGGCGGCTGTGTGGTCGTCGCGCCGGCACCGGAACTGGACGTCGCGACACTTCGCCGCGTGATCGCCGAGCACCGGGTCACCGCGGCGTTCCTGACGACGGGGTTGTTCCGGCTGGTATCGCAAGAGGATCCGCGGTGCTTCGCGGGAATGCGGGAGGTTTGGACCGGCGGTGACGCCGTCCCGGCCGTGGCACTGCGCCGGGTGCTGGAAGCCTGCCAGGGCATCGTGGTCGCGGACGTCTACGGACCGACGGAGACGACCACTTTCGCGACCGTCCGGTCGATGTCGTCGGTCACCGAGGTGCCGGACGTGGTGCCGATCGGCGGACCGCTGGACAACACGCGGACCTACGTCCTCGACGCCGGGCTGTCCGTCGTGCCGCCAGGGGTCCCCGGTGAGCTGCACATCGCCGGTGAGGGTGTCGCTCGCGGATACCTCGCCAACCCCGGTCTCACGGCGGACCGGTTCGTCGCCGACCCCTTCGGCACCGGCGAGCGGATGTACCGCACCGGGGACATCGTGCGGTGGACGGCGGAGGGGCAGCTGGAGTTCGTCGGCCGCGTCGACGAACAGGTCAAGATCCGCGGTTTCCGCGTCGAGCTGGGAGAGATCGAGGCGGCACTGGGTGCGCATCCAGGACTCGCGCAGGCCGCGGTGCTCGCGCGGGAGGACAACGGCGTCAAACGCTTGGTGGCCTACGTCGTCGGCGAGAACGGCGTGCCGGACACGGCAGAACTGCGGGAGTTCCTCGCCCGCGGCCTGCCGGACTACATGGTCCCGGCGGTGTTCGTCGCGCTGGAGCGGCTTCCGGTGAACGTCAACGGGAAACTGGACCGGCGGGAGCTGCCCGTGCCCGACTTCGGCGGTCAGCGCGCCACCGCGCACGTGGCGCCGCGGCCGGGCCGGGAAACCGTGCTCGCGGACATCTGGGCCGAAGTGCTGGGGGTCGGACGAGTCGGTGCCGAGGACGACTTCTTCGCGCTCGGCGGAGACTCGATCCTCAGCATCCAAGTGGTTTCCCGAGCCCGGCAGGCCG
Organism: Amycolatopsis sp. NPDC051071; assembly: GCF_040682875.1. NCBI lineage: Bacteria > Bacillati > Actinomycetota > Actinomycetes > Pseudonocardiales > Pseudonocardiaceae > Amycolatopsis > Amycolatopsis sp. NPDC051071. The sequence continues at coordinate 16,890 of NZ_JBFBBY010000066.1, forward strand.
GACTCGACCTGCTGCCCGGTGACCTGTTCACGCACCGCACCATCGCCGAACTGGCTGCTTCGGCCGTCGACGTCCACGAAACCGCCGACCGGGGCCCGGTCAGCGGCGGCGTCGCGCTCACCCCGATCCAGCGGTGGTTCTTCGCCACCCAAACCGACGATCCCGGGCACTTCGATCAACGCGTCGAGATCGAGCTACCGGCTCCGGCCGACCCCGGCGCGGTGCGCGCCGCACTGGCCGCGCTGGCCGAGCACCACGACGCGCTGCGGATGCGCTTCGAGCGGACCGGCCAAGGTTGGCGGCAGGTGAACGGCCCGGTCGATCCCGCGGCCTACCTCCTGGACACGCCGGTGGATCGCGACCTGGCCACCCGGCCGATGCTGCGCGCGACGCTGTCCGCGCCCGGCAGGCTCACCTTGTTCGCGCACCACCTCGTGGTCGACGGCGTGTCTTGGCGGGTGCTCCTGGAGGACTTCGACAAGGCCTACCGGCAAGCGGTACGCGGAGAAGTCGTCGACCTCGGCCCGCGCGGAACCTCCTTCCAGGAGTGGGCGGAACGGCTGACGGAGCACACCGCCGCGGGCGGGTTCGACGAAGAACTCGGTCATTGGCGCGCCACGGCCGCGGAGTCCGCCGTGCCGGTGGACGGCGACGGTCCGAACACCGTCGCGGCGATGCGAGAGGTCACCACCCGCCTCGGCGCCGAGGAGACCGCGGCGCTGCTGCGCGCGGTGCCCGACGTGTACCGGACGCAGGTCAACGACGTGCTGCTCACCGCGCTGGGCCGCGTACTGGCCGACTGGACCGGCCGGGACCGGGTGCTGGTGGCTCTGGAGGGACACGGCCGGGAGGAGCTGTTCGACGGCGTCGACCTCTCACGGACCGTCGGCTGGTTCACCACCCTGTTCCCGGTCGCGCTCGACGTCCCGGACGACTGGGGCACGGCGCTGAAGTCGGTCAAGGAGCAGCTGCGGGCGGTGCCCCGGCGTGGCATCGGCTACGGCGCCCTGCGTTACCTCGCCGGGACGGCGCCGGAGATCGCCCCTCAGGTGAGCTTCAACTACCTCGGCCGGTTCGCCGCGGAATCCGGCCGTCTCGAATCGGACGACAGTCCGCGCTCGGTCCGCGCGCATCTGCTGGACGTCGTCGGCCGCGTCGAAGGCGGCGAACTGGAATTCTCCTGGTACTACGCCGAGGGCGTGCATCGGGAAGAGACGGTCGTCCGGCTGGCGAAGTCGCTGGTCACCGCGTTGCGTTCGATCGTCGCACACTGTGCCGAGCCCCGTGCCTGGGGCCGCACGCCGTCGGACTTCCCGCTCGCCCGGCTCGACCAGGCGACGGTGGACCGGCTCGCCACCCCCGACGTCGAGGACATCCACCCGCTGACGCCGATGCAGTCCGGCATGGTGTTCCATGCCCTGTCACAGGGGGAGGAGCGGGTCTACTTCCAGCAGGTGGCGTTCGTCCTTGACGGCGTCACCGAGCCGGAGGTCCTCGCGCGGACCTGGCAGCGGGTCGTCGACCGGACGCCGGTGCTGCGCACGCGGATCGTCTGGGAGGGTGTGGACGAGCCCGTGCAGGTGGTCGGGCGTGAGGTCACCGTGCCGGTCATCCACCACGACTGGCGCGCACTGTCCGAAGTGGAGCGTGAAACCGCCTGGCGTGCCGTCCTCGACCGCGACCGGGCCGAAGGGATGGACCTGGCGGCCGTGCCGTTGCTGCGGCTCACGCTGGCGCGGTTGTCCGGCACCGAGGTCCGCGTGCTGTGGACCTTCCACCACGTGCTGCTCGACGGGTGGAGCGTGTTCGGCATCCTGTCCGACGTCTTCGCCTGCCACGGCGCGTTCACCCGCGGGGAAGCCGAGAAGCTGCCCCGGCGGCGGCCGTTCCGCGATTACGTCGAGTGGCTCGCGAATCAGGACGACCGGCTCGCCGAAGCGCATTGGAGGACCGTTCTCGGCGATCTCACCGCTCCCGCGCGGCTGCCATTCGACCGGCCGCCCGCGCAGGCTCACACCACTCGCTCGTCGGAATGGCTGACCGTCGAACTGGACACGGACGAGACCACGCGCTTGCGTGAGACCGCCCAGTGCGCCGGGCTGACGCTGAACACACTCCTGCAGGGCGCGTGGGCGCTGGTGCTCGCGCGGTACACCGGCGACCGCGACATCTGCTTCGGCACCACGGTTTCCGGGCGGCCGGTGGATCTGCCGGGGGCGGACGACATCGCCGGAATCTTCATCAACACCTTGCCGGTCCGGGTCACCGTGGCGGGTGCTGTCAGCGCGTCGTCGTGGCTGCGGGGCCTGCAGGCGGGCCAGGTCGAATCCCGCCGGTACGGGCATCTGCCGCTGACCCGGCTGCAGGGCTGGAGCGGGGTGCCCGCCGGGGCGAACCTGTTCGAAAGCCTGGTGGTGTTCGAGAACTACCCGATCAACGAGGAGGCGGCCACCGCGCACGGCCTGCGGTTGCGGGCGCTGGACGCGGTCGAGACGACCAGCTATCCGCTCAGTGTGGTCGCTTCACCGGGCGACCGGTTGTCCATCGACCTCGGTTACGACCCGGATCTGTTCGACCCGGCCACGGCACACCGGATCGCCCGGCAGCTGACCGGAGTCCTGCGGGCCCTCGGTGAGGATCTCGGACGGTCGCTGGATGAGATCGACCTGCTCACCGACGCCGAACGGCGACAGGTCCTCGTCGAGTGGAACGACACGGCGAGCCCGGTGCCCGAGCGCACGCTCGGTGAACTGTTCGCCGAGCAGGTGCTGCGAACGCCGGACGCGCCCGCGCTGACCGCCGACGGTGTCGAGCTGAGCTATGCCGAGCTGGACGCTCGTGCGGACCGGCTGGCACAGCGACTGGACCTCGGGGTCGAGGAGCTGGTCGGCGTGCTCATGGAACGCGCGCCCGAGCTGGTGGTCGCCGAACTGGCCATCGTGAAGGCGGGCGGGGCGTACCTGCCACTGGACACCCGCGCACCCGAAGCACGGCTGAAGACCCTGCTCACCGGGGTTTCCGCGCTGGTCACCGACCGGGAGTGGGAGCCGGTGGCCCGGTCCCTCCACGCCGGACCGGTCCTGGTCGCCGAGGACGCCGACGCCGCGCCGTCCACGCCGCGCCGCCTGCCGGCGCCTCATCGGGACAACCTGGCGTACGTCATCTACACCTCGGGCTCCACGGGAACGCCCAAGGGAGTGTCGGCGCGCCACCGCGATGTCGTGGCGCTGGCTTGGGACCGGCGGTTCCGGACCGGGGCGCACGAGCGGGTGCTGCTGCATTCACCGCATTCGTTCGACGCCTCCACCTACGAGCTGTGGGTGCCGTTGCTGGCTGGCGGTTGTGTCGTCGTGGCGCCACCCGGTGACCTCGACGTCGACACGCTCGCCCGCGTCGTCGCCGAACATCAGGTCACCGGCGCTTTCCTGACGACAGGGTTGTTCCGGCTGGTGGCGCAAGAGGCCCCGGGTGCTTTCGCCGGGATGCGCGAAGTCTGGACCGGCGGTGACGCCGTCCCCGCCACCGCGTTGCGCCGGGTGCTGGAAGCCTGTCCGGGCACGGTGGTCGCCGACGTCTACGGCCCCACCGAGACCACGACCTTCGCGACCGTGCGCCTGATGTCGTCGATCGGCGAGGTGCCCGATGTGGTGCCGATCGGCGGACCCTTGGACAACACCCGGGCCTACGTCCTCGACAGCGCGCTGCGGCCGGTGCCGCCGGGGATCCCTGGCGAGCTGCATCTGGCGGGGGAAGGGCTGGCCCGCGGTTACCTTGGCAGCGCCGGGCTGACCGCCGACCGGTTCGTCGCCGACCCCTTCCGGGCAGGCGAGCGCATGTACCGCACCGGGGACGTCGTGCGGTGGACGGCGGAGGGGCAGCTGGAGTTCACCGGCCGGGTCGACGAGCAGCTCAAGATCCGCGGCTTCCGCGTCGAACCCAGTGAGATCGAAGCGGCGCTCGCGGCCCATCCCGGTCTGGCACAGGCCGCCGTGCTCGCCCGTGAAGACCAGGGCGTCAAACGGCTGGTGGCCTACGTCGTCGCCGAGACGGACGCGCCGGGCACGGCCGAGCTGAAGGAGTTCCTCGCGCGTGACCTGCCGGACTACATGATCCCGGCCGCGTTCGTCCCACTCGAGGAGCTTCCGTTGAACGTCAACGGGAAACTCGACCGGGCGGTACTGCCGGCGCCGGACTTCAGCCGGCCGGTGACCGCGTGGACGGCGCCCGGCACGGACGCGGAACGTGCGCTCGCCGAGATCTGGGCCGAGGTGCTAGGGGTCGAAGGAGTAGGGGTCGAAGGAGTAGGTGTGGAAGCCGACTTCTTCGAGCTGGGCGGCGATTCGATCCTCAGCATCCAGGTGGTGTCGCGAGCCCGGCGGGCCGGACTGCGGTTACTGCCGAAGGACCTGTTCCGGTATCCGACGATCCGGGCACTCGCCGCGAGCGCGCAAGGCCCGGCGCCGACCCTCGCCGAACAGGGCCCGGTCACCGGCGACGTCCCGCTCACCCCGATCCAGCACTGGTTCTTCGCGACCCAGCCCGAGCAGTTCGACCAGTCCGTCCTGGTCGAACTCGCCGAGGACGTCGACGAGGCCGCGCTCCGCGCCGCACTGACCACCGTCCTGGAACAGCACGACGCCTTGCGGATGCGGTTCGTGCGCACCGAGGACGGCTGGCACCAGCACAACGCGCCACCGGAGCCGGTGGACGTGCTGCGCACCGACGAGATGTCCACAAAGGACTTCGACCTGCGGAACGGCCCGTTGTTCTCGGCCGTCCTGTCCCGTCCGCGCGACGGCGGACCGCTGCTTTCCCTGGCCGCACACCACCTGGTGGTCGACGGCGTGTCGTGGCGGATCCTGCTGGAGGATCTCGAAACCGCCTACCGCGGTGGTGGCCTCGGCCCGAAGACGACGTCGTTCCGTTCGTGGGCGTGCCGGCTCGCCGAGCACACCGCGGCGGGTGGCTTCGACGACGAACTGGCGCATTGGCGGGCCGTCCCGCGGCCTGCCGCGCTGCCCGCGGACCACGACGGCGAGAACACGATCGGTTCGGCCCGCTCGGTCACCGTCCGGCTCGATCCGGACGAGACCAAGGCGTTGCTGCGGGACGTGCCCGAGGTCTACCGCACGCAGGTCAACGACGTGCTGCTCACCGCGCTCGGCCGGGTGCTGGCCGACTGGACCGGACAACGGGAGGTCGTGGTCGACCTGGAGGGGCACGGCCGCGAGGACCTGTTCGACGACGTCGACCTCTCGCGCACGGCGGGCTGGTTCACGAGCATGTTCCCGGTCGCGCTGCAGGCCCCCGCGGACTGGGGTACCGCGCTCAAGACGGTCAAGGAACGGCTGCGGGCGGTGCCCCGGCGCGGCATCGGCTACGGCGCCCTGTGCCACCTCGCCGGGACCGCGCCGCGGATCGAGGCACCGGTCAGCTTCAACTATCTCGGCCGGTTCGACTGGGACCTCGGCGGCCTCTACCACGCCATGCGCGGGGGACTGGACGCCGATCTCGACCCGGCGGCGACGCGGACGCACGCTTTCGACGTCGTGGCCAGGGTGGAGCGGGACACGCTCGAAGTGTCCTGGTCGTATTCGGCGAACCTGCACGACGAGTCCACTGTGGACGCGTTGGCGGCCGGTTTTCTCGCCGCGCTGCGGGGCATCATCGAGCACTGCGCCGAACCCGGCGCGGGCGGCCGGACACCGTCGGACTTCCCGCTCACCGCACTCGGCCAGTCCCAGGTGGACCGGCTGGTGGGTGACGGCCGCGACGTCGAGGACGTCTACCCGCTGACCCCCATGCAAGGCGGGATGGTCTTCCACGGGCTGTCACAGGGCGAGCAAGGCCTGTACTTCGAGCAGGCGACCTTCGTCCTCGACGGCGTCACCGACCTCGACGTGCTGGCCAGTGCGTGGCAGCAGGTGCTCGACCGCACCCCGGTGCTGCGGACCGCGTTCGTGTGGGACGGCCTGACGGAACCGGTCCAGGTCGTGCATCGCGACGTGACGCTGCCGATCCGGCGGCTCGACTGGACCGATCTGTCCGAAGCCGAACGCGCGAATCGGCTGCGGCGTCTGCTGGCCGAGGACCGCGAGGAGGGCCTCGACCTCGCCCGCGCACCTTTGATGCGCGTCGCGCTCGCCCGGCTATCGGATACCGAAGCGCAGGTGCTGTGGACCTTCCACCACGTCCTGCTGGACGGCTGGAGCGTGTTCGGCGTGCTCGCCGACCTGTGCGCGGCACACGACGGCGGAGCACTGCCGTCCCGGCGTCCCTTCCGGGACTACCTGGAATGGCTGGGCGAGCGTGACGTTGACCATGCGGCCGACGAGGCGGAGCGGTTCTGGCGGCGCACCCTCGACGGCGTGGCGGAGCCGACACCACTGCCGTGGGACCGGGCGCCGTCGGAGAACCACACGACCTGTTCGGCGAGCTGGTTGCCGTATTCGCTGGACGAAGCGGATACCGCCCGGCTCGACGGCTTCGTCAAGCGGCACGGGCTCACGCTCAACGTCATGGTTCAGGGCGCCTGGGCGCTGCTGCTGTCGGTCTACAGCGGACGCCATGACGTCGTGTTCGGTGCCACCGTGTCCGGCAGGCCCGCCGAACTGTCCGAAGTGGACGGCATCCTCGGCATCTTCATCAACACCCTGCCGGTGCGCGCCGACGTCGACCGTTCGGCGAACGTGGCCCGATGGCTGAAGGACCTGCAGAACGCCCAGGCGGAGGCGCGCGGATTCGACTTCGTACCGCTGAGCAGGCTCCAGACCTGGACCGGTCTGCCCGGTGGCGTGAATTTGTTCGACAGCCTCGTGGTGTTCGAGAACTATCCGATCACCGGCGACGCGGCCGCCGAGCACGGCTTACGCGTCCGCGATCTCGCGGCCCTGGAGACGACGAACTTCCCGATCACCGTTGTCTCGTCGCCGGGGCCGCGGCTCGGGGTGGAACTCGGCTACGACCCCGGTCTGTTCGACCGGGCGACCATCGAAGGCATCGCCGGGCGGCTGCTCCTGCTGCTGCGCGAACTCGCCACCGACGGCGACCGCCCGCTGGGCCGGGTGCCGGTGCTCGACGCGGACGAGGAACGGCTCGTGCTGAGCGACTGGAACGACACCGGCGACGAGCCGGCGGCACGCTCGCTGCCGGAGCTGTTCGCCGGACAGGTCCGCGAACGTCCGGACGCGCCCGCGGTCGTGTCCGGCGGCGAGAGCCTGAGCTACGCGGAGCTGGACCGGCGAGCGAACCGACTGGCGCACCGGCTGCTCGCACTCGGTCTCCGGCCGGAGGACCGGGTCGGCCTCGCGGCTGAACGGTCGAGCGCGTTCGTGGTCGCCGAACTCGCCATCGCCAAGGCGGGTGGTGTCTACGTGCCCCTCGACACCCGTGCCCCGGACGAGCGCCTGCGGCTGCTGCTGACCGGCGTCGAGTACGCCGTCACCGACGAGACCTGGCTGAACACCCTTTCGCGCGTGCACAAGGGACACGTCGTGGTCGAGCCGGAGACGGGTCCGGACCACGATCCTGGTGTGCCGGTCGATCCCGAGCAGGTGGCGTACCTGATGTTCACCTCCGGTTCCACCGGGACACCGAAGGGGGTCGCCGTCCGTCATCGCGACGTCGCCGCGCTGGCGGCGGACCGGCGGTTCTCGGGCGGCGCGCACGAGCGGGTGCTCCTGCACTCGCCGCCCGCCTTCGACGCCACCACCTACGAGCTGTGGGTGCCGCTGCTCAACGGCGGCACGGTCGTCGTGGCACCGCCCGCCGACGTCGACGCCCACGCCGTGCGGCACGCGATCGCCGAGGACGGAGTGACCGGTCTCTGGCTCACCGCGGGCCTGTTCCGGGTGCTGGCCCAGGAGGCGCCGGACTGCTTCACCGGCCTGTGCGAGGTCTGGACCGGTGGCGACGTCGTCCCGGCCGCCACCGTCCGGCAGGTGCTGGGCGCCTGCCCCGGTCTGCGGGTGGTGGACGGCTACGGTCCCACCGAGACCACCACCTTCGCCACATCGTTCCCGATGTCCACTGTGGACGAAGTACCGGCCGTGGTGCCGATCGGCCGTCCGCTGGACGGGATGCGCGTCCAGGTACTCGGTCCCGACCTGACGCCGGTTCCGCCAGGGGTCCCGGGAGAGCTGTTCATCAGCGGAGCCGGGCTCGCCCGTGGCTACTTCGCCCGTCCAGGCCTGACCGCGGATCGCTTCATCGCCGATCCGTACGGGCCGCCGGGTACGCGGATGTACCGCACCGGGGACCTCGCCGCCTGGACCGCCGACGGACGGGTCCGGTTCCTGGGCAGGCTCGACGACCAGGCCAAACTCCGCGGCTTCCGGATCGAACCGGGTGAGGTCGAAGCGGCGCTGGCCGCCCACCCCGCGATCAGCCAGGCCGCGGTGCTCGTCCGCGAGGATCGGCCGGGCGTCAAACTGCTCGTCGCCTACCTGGTGGGTGACGACCTGCTCGCGGAAGAGCTGAAGGCCTTCCTCGGCCGGACGCTGCCGGACTATCTGATCCCGTCGGCGTTCGTCCAGCTCGACACGCTTCCCTTGAGCCGCAATGGAAAGCTCGATCGGCGTGCGTTGCCCGTGCCGGCTCCGGCCGAGTCGCGACCGGCCTACACCGCCCTGGAGACCGACACCGAACGTGTCGTGGCGGGAATCTGGGCCGAGGTGCTCGGGCTGGAGCGAGTCGGCGTGGGGGAGAACTTCTTCGACCTCGGCGGGGATTCGATCCGGAGCCTGCACATCGCCTCCCGGGCGAGCGCGGTGTTCGACATCCGGCTCACCCCGCGTGACGTACTGACCGCCCGCACCGTGGCCGTACTGGCCGAGACGGTCGAGGAGATGATCCTGCGGGATCTCGAACTCCTCGCCTCCGGTGACCCCACCACCGAACTGTGAGGACACGCCCATGACGTCATCCAGATCCGACCGTATCGCGGCGCTGTCTCCCGAATTGCGGGAGAAGCTGCGCACCAGGATGGCAGGCGCGGACGGGCGGGCGGACGTGCTCCCCACCGCGGATCGTGACCGCCCGCTGCCGCTGTCGTTCGCCCAGCGGCGGCTGTGGTTCCTCGACCGGCTCCACCCGGAGGACGCCGAGTACAACAGCGCGCTGGCCTTACGGCTCACCGGGCATCTCGACATCCCGGCACTGGCGGAGGCCCTGCGGGCGCTCGTGGAACGACACGAATCGTTGCGGACCACCTTCGACGAGGTGGACGGCGAAGGTGTGCAAACCGTCCACCCACCGGCGGGCCTGCCGCTGCCGGTGGTGGACGTCGCCGCCGATGTCCTCGACCGGGTGCTGCTCGAGGAATACTCGCGGCCGTTCGATCTGCAACGTGGGCCGTTGGTGCGGGCATGGCTGGGCAGGACCGGCCCCGAGGAGCACGTGCTGCTGATGTGCGTGCACCACATCGTCACCGACGGCTGGTCGATGGGTGTGCTCACCGGTGAACTCGCCGAGCTGTACAACGCCGGTGTCCGCGGTGAGCGGGCCGTGCTCCCGCCGCAGCCGGTCCAGTACGCCGACTTCGCCGCGTGGCAACGGAAACGCCTGACCGATGCCGTGCTCGCGGAACGGCTCGCCTACTGGCAGCGCAGGCTGGGCGGGCTCGCCCCGCTGGAACTGCCCACCGACCGGCCGCGACCGGTGACCCGGACCACCGAGGGCGCGGTTCACGAATTCCACCTGTCGCGGGAGACCGCCGCCCGGCTGGCCGAACTGGCACGGTCGGTCGAGACCACACTGTTCACCGCCGTGCTCGCGGCCTGCAAGGTGCTGTTCGCGCGCTACGCCGGACAGGAGGACGTGGCCGTCGGCACGGTCGTCCAGGGTCGCGACCGGCCAGAACTGCAGCGGGTGGTCGGGTTTTTCGTCAACACCGTGGTGCTGCGGTCCACTGTGGACTTGTCACGGAGCTTCCGCGAACTGCTGGGCGGAGTGCGGGAGACGGTGCTCGACGCCTTCTCCCACGACGACGTCCCGTTCGAGCGGCTGGTCGACGCCGTGCACGCGGACCGCGATCCCAGCCGGAACCCGCTGTTCGACGTGATGGTGCTGCTGCACAGCGCCTCCGGGGCGAAGCCGGCTTTCGACGGGCTCGCGGCCGAAGACGTCGGCGTCGCGCGGAAATCGTCGAACTTCGACCTGACCGTCGAGTTCGAGGAACGCGACGGCGCACTCGCCGGGCTGGTCGAATACAGCACGGCGCTGTTCGACGCGGACACCATCGACAGGCTGGTGTCCCATCTGGCGGTACTGCTGGACGCCGTCACCGCCAGGCCGGACCGGCCGCTGGCGGAGCTTCCACTGGCGACGGACGGCGAGCTGCGCCGGATGCTCGTCGAGTGGAACGACACCGGCATCGACGTACCGGACACGACCGTCGTGGACCTCCTCGACGCTCAGGCCGCGACGACGCCGCACGAGACCGCTCTGGTGTTCCGCGACGAGTCGCTGGACTACGCGGAGCTGACCCGGCGCGTCGACGAACTCGCCGGCGAACTGGTGCGGCGGGGAGCCGGACCGGAGCGGATCGTCGCCGTCATGCTGCCGCGGTCCGCCGAGGCCGTGGTGGCGCTGTTCGCCGTGCTGAAGGCGGGTGCGGTGTACCTGCCGGTCGACCCCGGTCTCCCGGCGGAGCGCGTCGAGACGCTGTTGCGTGACGCGGACCCGGTCGTGGTGGTGGACGAGGACTTCGAGTGCACAGGGCCCCCGGCGGCGCTCACCGGTCCTCACCCCGGCCAGGCCGCGTATGTCATCTACACCTCCGGGTCGACGGGCAAGCCGAAAGGCGTCGTGGTCGAGCACCGCGCGCTGGTGAATCTGCTGGCCAACCACCGGCGTGTCTTCGGCACCGGCCGGCTGCGCGTGGCGGGCACGGCGGCGTTGTCGTTCGACACGTCGTGGGAGGGGCCGCTGCTGCTGGCCGACGGTCACGAACTGCATCTTGTGGACGACGACACCCGGCTGGACCCGGACGCACTCACCCGGTACGTCACCGGCCACGGGATCGACTTCCTCGACCTGACCCCGTCCTATCTGCGGCAGCTGCTTCCCGCCGGGCTGCTGGACGGACCGCACCGCCCGAAGCACCTGATGCTCGGCGGTGAGGCGATCGGGGCGACTCTGTGGCGCGAGCTGACGGAGCTGCCAGAGACGACCGCCCACAACTACTACGGTCCGACCGAGACCACCGTCGACGCCGTGTGCACGCCGGTGTCCGGTGACCGGCCGCTGATCGGCCGCCCGCTGGGCAACTTCCGCGCCTACGTCCTCGACGAGACGCTGTCACCCGTACCGCTCGGCGTACCGGGACAGCTCTACCTCGGCGGCGCCCAGCTGGCTCGCGGTTACCTCGGCCGGCCGGGGCTGTCCGCGGACCGGTTCATCGCCGACCCGTTCGGTAAACCCGGCACCCGGATGTACGCCACCGGCGACCTCGTCCGCTGGACCGGGGACGGAGCGCTGGACTACCGCGGCCGGTGCGACGAGCAGGTCAAGATCCGCGGGTTCCGCGTCGAACCCGGCGAGGTGGAGGCCGCCCTGCTCCGTCACCCCGCGGTCGCCGAAGCCGCGGTGGTGGCGAGGGAGGACCGGAACGGCAAACGGCTCGTGGCTTATTTCGTGCCGGGCGGGGGAAGCCCGGATCTCGGCGAGCTCCGGCGTTTCCTGGCCGGGTCGCTGCCCGACTATCTGGTGCCCTCGGCCTTCGTCCGGCTCGACCGGTTGCCGCTGACCCGGCACGGCAAACTGGACCACGCCGCCCTGCCGACGCCGGACTTCTCGGCCGCCCGCGCGCGGTATGTCGCCCCGCGCGACGATGTGGAGCGGCTGGTGACCGGCGTCTGGGCGGACGTGCTCGGTGTCGAGCGGATCGGGATCGAGGACAACTTCTTCGACCTCGGCGGGGATTCGATCCTCGGCATCCGTGTCCTGTCCCGGCTTCGGGCCGCGCTCGGGGCCGAGGTCCCGGCGCGGCTGCTGTTCACCGCGCCCACTCCCGAGCGGCTCGCCGCCGCCCTGCCTCGTTCCGCCGGGCGCGAGGTCGCGATTCCGGTACTGGACCGGACGAACGGCGCGTTGACGGCGCCACTTTCGTTCGCCCAGCAGCGCTTGTGGTTCCTCGACGAGTTCGAGCCGGGCAGTACCGAATACGTCTCGCCCATGGCGTTGCGGCTTCGCGGGGACCTCGACACCGGCGCCCTTGACCGGGCGTTGACCGCGCTCGTGGCCCGGCACGAGGCCCTGCGCACCACCTTCGACACCGTCGACGGGCACGGAACACAGGTCGTGCATCCGCCGTCGGAAGTCCGTGTCCCGCTGACCGACCTCAGTAGACTGTCCGAAGAGGACAGACGGCGGCGGCTGGCCGCCGCACTGGCCGAGGCGTCGGCGGCGCCGTTCGACCTGCGCCACGGTCCGCTGCTGCGCACCCGGTTGCTCCGCCTGGCGCCGGAGGAGCACGTGCTCACGCTGGTGCTGCACCACATCGTCACCGACGGCTGGTCGAGCGGAGTGCTCACCGGTGAGCTGAGCGCGTTCTACACCGCTTTCGTGCGCGGCGAGCGCCTCAGCCTGCCCGACCTGCCGGTGCAGTACGCCGACTTCGCGGTCTGGCAACGCGAACGGCTGGCCGGGGCGATGCTGGACGAGCAGCTGGCGTACTGGCGTCACCGTCTCGAAGGCGTCCCGCCGCTGGAGCTGCCCACCGACCGCTCCCGCCCGGGCGTCCGCACCAAGAACGGCGCGTTGCTGGAGTTCAGTGTCCCGGAGGCCACCACCGCGCGGCTGAAGGAACTCTCCCGGCGTCAGGACGGCACGCTGTTCATGACCCTGCTCGCCGCCTGCCAGCTGCTGTTCGCCCGCTGGGCCGGCCAGGACGACGTCGCGGTCGGCACGGTCACTTCCGGCCGGGAACGCGCCGATCTGGAAGGACTGATCGGTTTCTTCGTCAACACCGTGGTGCTGCGGTCCGAAGTGGACCTTTCTCAAACCTTCGACGCGTTCCTCGACGGCGTCCGCGAGCTGACCTTGGACGCCTTCGCGCACCAGGACGTCCCCTTCGACCGCGTGGTCGACGACCTGCAGCCGGTCCGTGACACCAGCCGCACCCCGCTGTGCCAGGTCATGGTGGTGCTGCACAACACTCCCGAGGGCAACGCGGCGCTGCCAGGGCTCGCCGTCGAGGAACTGGCGCCGCCGGTGGTGACCGCGACCTTCGACCTGATGATCCAGTTCCAGGAGGTCGCCGGGCGCCTCGACGGGGTCATCAACTACAACACCGATCTCTTCGATCCAGTCAGCATCGAACGGCTGTCGGGCTGGTTGCGCGTCCTGCTCGACGGCGTCGCGGCCGACCCGAAGCGCCCGATGGCGCGGCTGCCATGGATCACCGACACCGAACGCGCCCGGGTGCTACGGGAGTGGAACGGCCACGAGACCTCCGGCCAGGACACCACGCTGCCCGAACTGTTCGAGGCGCAGACCCGGCGGACCCCGGACGCCGTGGCCGTCACCCATGCCGGAGCCGGCCTCACTTACCGCGAGCTCAACGAACGCGCCAACCGCCTCGCGCACCGGCTGATCGAGCTCGGCGCCGAACCGGAACGGCTGGTCGCGCTCGTGCTGCCGCGCTCGATCGAGCAGGTCGTCGCCATGGTGGCGGTGCTCAAATCCGGCGCCGGATACCTGCCGATCGACCCCGCCTACCCGGCCGCGCGGATCGAGGGCATGCTCGCCGACGCGAACCCGGTGGCGGTGCTCGACGACCGCGAGGCGCTGGAGGCCGTCGAGTATCCGGCCACCGACCCGGCCGTGCGGCTGACCGCGGACAACGCCGCCTACGTCATCTACACCTCCGGTTCGACCGGCAAGCCCAAGGGCGTCGTGGTTCCGCATCGCAACGTCACCCGGCTCTTCGCGGCCACACGGGACTGGTTCCGCTTCGACGAGCGCGACGTGTGGACGCTGTTCCACTCTTACGCGTTCGACTTCTCGGTCTGGGAAACGTGGGGTGCGCTGCTGCACGGTGGCGAACTCGTCGTTGTCGGCCAGGACGTCGCCCGCTCGCCCGAGGACTTCCTCGCCCTGCTCGCCGCCGAAAAGGTGACGGTGCTCAATCAGACGCCGTCGGCCTTCTATCAGCTGATCCAGGCCGACCGCGAACAGCGGCCCGGGTTGAGCCTGCGGACGGTGATCTTCGGTGGTGAGGCGCTGGACCCGGCGCGGCTCGGCGAGTGGTACCGGCGGCATCCGGCCGGGCCGGAGCTGGTCAACATGTACGGGATCACCGAAACCACCGTGCACGTGACGCACCAGCCGCTGGCCTCGGCGGACACGGCGAGCACCATCGGCGTGCCCATCCCGGACCTGCGGACCTACGTGCTCGACGGCACGCTCGCCCCGGTCCCGCCCGGGGTCACCGGCGAGCTGTACGTCGCGGGCGCGGGCCTGGCCCGCGGCTACCTCGCTCGTCCTGGCCTGACCGCGGACCGGTTCGCCGCCGACCCGTTCGGTGCGCCCGGAACCCGGATGTACCGCACCGGCGACCTTGTCCGCTGGACCGGCGAGGGCGTGCTGGAATACCAGGGCCGCGCCGACCACCAGGTGAAGATCCGGGGCTTCCGGATCGAACTCGGCGAGATCGAGGCCGCGCTGGCCGCGCATCCGGACCTCGGCGAGGCCGTCGTGGCGGCCCACGAGGCGGACGGAACCCGGCGGCTGGTCGCCTACCTGGTCCCGGCGCCGGGCGCCTCGGTGCCGGGGACCACCGCGCTGCGGGAGTTCCTCGGCCGCACGCTGCCGTCGCATATGGTGCCCGCGGTGTTCGTCGGCCTCGAGGCGCTTCCACTGAACGCCAACGGGAAGCTCGATCGCCGGGCTTTGCCCGCGCCGGACGGGCACGTCGAGGCGGGCAGCCGGTACGTGGTACCGCGGACGCCGGCCGAACGCGAGCTCGCCCAGATCTTCTCAGCGGTGCTTGGCGTCGAGCAGGTCGGCGCGGAGGACAACTTCTTCGGTCTCGGCGGCGATTCGATCCTCAGCATCCAGGTCGTGTCGAAGGCCCGTAAGGCCGGGCTTTCCCTGTCGTCGAAGGACATCTTCCTCCACCAGACCGTGGCCGAGCTGGGTTCGATCGTCGAGGCACGGGTGGTACCGGAGGTGGTCCGGGCCGTTGAGCCGTCCGGGCCCGCCCCGCTCGGGCCGATCCAGTCGTGGTTCTTCGCAAGCGGCCTCGACACCGGCCACTTCACCATGTCCGTCCACATCGGACTGCGGACGGACGTCGACCCCACGCGCCTGTCCGAAGCCGTCGGCCGGGCGATGGCGCACCACGACGCCCTGCGGATGCGGTTCTCGCTCGCGGCGGGCGAGTGGGTCCAGGAACAGGCGGCGCACGAGGACAACGCGCCGCGAATCGTTCGGTTGTCCACCGCGGACGAAGAGGGGATGCACGCCGCGGCGCTCGCCGCGCAGAGTTCACTGGATCTCACCGGCGGGCCGTTGTGGCGGGCGATCGTGTTCCTGCCCGGCGACCAGGCGCCCCGGCTGTTCCTCACCGTGCACCACCTCGTCATGGACGGCGTGTCGTGGCGTGTCCTGCTCGCCGACATCGAGGCCGCCTACCGGGGCGAAGACCTCGAACCGGCCGGCACGTCCTACACCGCGTGGGCGCGGTCGCTGGCCGGTCACGTCCGGGCGGGCGGGTTCGACGAGGACCTCGAATACTGGAAGACCGTGTTCAGCGACGCGAGTCCGGACCTGCCGGTCGACCGGCCCGGCCGCAACGAAGCGGGCTCGGCGCGCACGGTGTCGGCGAGCCTCGGCCGGGCCGAAACGGCCGCGCTGCTGCACGACGTGCCCTCGGTCTACCGGACGCAGGTCAACGACGTCCTGCTGGCGGCGCTCGGCCGGGTGCTGGCCGGGTGGACCGGCCGCGACCGCGTGGTGATCGCGGTGGAAGGCCACGGCCGCGAGGAGATCGTCGACGGGCTCGACCTGTCCCGCACGGTCGGCTGGTTCACCGCCCAGTTCCCGGTCGCGCTCAGCCTGCGCCCGGCCGCGGGCTGGGGCGAGGAGCTGAAGTCGGTCAAGGAACAGGTGCGCGCGGTGCCGAACAAGGGCGTCGGCTACGACGCGCTCCGCTATCTCGGCCGCGAAGGAACCTCGGCGAACCTGCTGCGGGACGACCCGGCGCCCCGGATCTCGTTCAACTATCACGGGCAGTGGGATGTCGCGCCGTCCGGCGAGAGCCTCTACCAGGAGCGGCACGAGCCGCTCGGCCGGGACATCGCCGACGCGAGCCCGCGGACGTACCTGCTGGACGTCATCGGTGTCGTGGAGGACGGACGGTTGCGGCTGTCCTGGGAGTACTCCGCCGACCTGCACGACGAGGCGACGGTCCGGCGGCTGGCCGAGGGCATGATCGAAGGTCTGCGGGAGATCGTCGCGCACTGCGCCCTGCCGGACGCCGGGGGCCGCACGCCGTCGGACTTCCCGCTGGCCCGGCTCGACCAGTCCCAAGTGGACCGGATCGCCGGCGACGTGGAGGACGTCGAGGACATTTACCCGTTGACCCCGCTGCAGGCGGGCATGGTCTTCCACAGCCTCGTCGACGCGGATTCGACGGCGTACTTCGACCAGTTCCGGCTCCGGCTCTCCGGTATCGCCGAGCCCGTCTTGTTCGGCGAAGCCTGGCAGCAGCTCGTCGATCGGACGCCGATCCTGCGCAGTTGCGTAGTGTGGGAGGGCGTCGACGAGCCGTTGCAGGTGGTTCGCCGTCATGTTCCGGTGCCGGTCCGGCAGCTCGACTGGCGTGGACTGTCCGAAGAGGACCAGCAGACCGCTTTGACGGAGCTGCTGGCGGCCGACCTCGCCGCGGGTATGGACCTGACGACCGCGCCGCTGATGCGCCTGGCGATCGCCCGGCTGACCGACGACGAGGTCCAGTGCGTGTGGACCTCGCACCACGTCCTGCTCGACGGCTGGAGCACCGCGCAGGTCTTCGGCGAGGTGTGCGAGCGCTACGCGGCCCTCGTCGGCGGGCGGCGGCCGGAAGTGCCGTCCCGCCGCCCGTTCCGCGATTACCTCGGCTGGCTGGCCGAGCAGGACGGCCAGGAGGCCGAACGTTACTGGCAGCACGTCCTCGCCGGTGTCGAGGCACCCACGCCGTTGCCGTACGACCGGCCGCCGGTCGAGGCCCACCGCGCCGAATCGGGTGAAACGGTGCTGCTCGAACTCTCTCCCGAGGAGTCGCGGCGGCTGCACGCGATGGCGAAGCGCACGGCGCTGACCGTCAACACCGTGGTGCAGGGCGCCTGGGCGCTGCTGCTGGCGCAGTACAGCGGCGAGCAGGACGTGCTGTTCGGCACCACCGTGTCCGGGCGTCCGGCCGAACTGCCCGGGGTCGAGTCGATGATCGGCATGTTCATCAACACCGTGCCCACCCGGATGCGTGTCCGAAGTGGACAGACCGTGGCGGACTGGTTGCGCGAGGCGCAGGCGGAGCAGGCGGACTCGCGGCGGTTCGACTTCCTGTCACTGGCACAGTTGCAGGCGCTGACCGACGTGACGGCGGGGACCGGCCTGTTCGACAGCGTGGTCGTCTTCGAGAACTACCCGATCGACGACGCGGCGGGTGGCGACGGCGTCGTGGTGCGGGACGTCGATTCGCTCGACACCACGAGCTTCCCCCTGAACCTGACCGCGTACCTGCACGAACGGCTCGGACTGGAGCTGTCCTACGACCCGCGGTTGTTCGACGCGGCGACGGCCGAACGGCTGGCCGGGCAGCTGGCCAGGCTGGTCCGGCTGATCACCGAGGAACCGGACCGCCGCGTCACCGAGTTGTCCCCGCTCGGCGACGCGGAGCGCCGCCGGCTGCTGGTGAACTGGAACGACACCGCGATCGACGTTCCCAAAGGCACGGTGCTGGACGTGTTCCGCGCTCACGTGGCCCGCGCCCCGCACGAGACCGCGCTGGTCTTCCGGGACACCGTTCTGGATTTCGCGGCCCTGGACGAACTGTCGGATCGGCTGGCAGGCCACCTGAGCGCGCAGGGCGCCGGTCCGGAGCGGGTGGTCGCCGTGGTGCTGCCCCGTTCGGTCGAGTCCGTCATCGCGGTCCTCGCGATCTTCAAGGCGGGCGCGGTGTACCTGCCGGTGGACCCGGATCTGCCGGCCACGCGGTTCGAGTGGCTGCTGCGGGACGCGAAACCGGCTGTCGTACTCGACGACCCGGCCCGGATCCGCGCATGGTGCGACCGGCCCTCATCAGCCGAGTTACCCGGCGCCGAGGCCGACCACGCCGCGTACGTCATCTACACGTCCGGGTCGACCGGGCTGCCCAAGGGCGTGGTCGTCGAGCACCGCGCGCTGCTGAACCTGCTGGCCGACCACCGCCGCGGCTACCTGTCCGACGCCGCCGAGACCCGGATGCGCGCGGCCCTGACCGCGGCGTTCTCCTTCGACACCTCATGGGACGGCCTGCTGTTCCTGGTGGACGGACACGAGCTGCACGTCCTCGACGACGACACCCGCGTCGATCCACACGCCGTCGCCCGCTACGTCGACGAGCGACGGATCGATTTCCTCGACCTCACGCCGTCCTACCTCCAGCGGTTGCTGGCCGACGGGCTGCTGGCCGGTGCGCACCGGCCCGGCACCCTGATGGTCGGCGGCGAGGCGATCGGCGAGGCGTTGTGGCGTGACCTGGCGGGCATACCCGGCACGGCCGTCTACAACTACTACGGCCCCACCGAGGTCACGGTGGACTCGGTGTTCCGCCGCGTGCACGGGGACAAGCCGCTGATCGGGCGGCCGAGCGGGAACGTGCGGGCCTACGTGCTGGACCGGTCGCTCTCGCCGGTCCCGGCCGGTGTGCCGGGTGAGCTGTACCTCGCCGGGCACCAGCTCGCCCGCGGCTACCTCGGCCGTCCGGGCCTCACCGCCGACAGCTTCATCGCGCACCCGTTCGGCGGGCCCGGCGAACGGCTGTACCGGACGGGCGACCGCGTCCGCTGGACGACCGGCGGCGAACTGGACTACCTTGGCCGGCTCGACGAGCAGGTCAAGATCCGCGGCTTCCGCGTGGAGCCGGGTGAGATCGAAGCCGCTCTCCTCGGGCACCCCGCCGTCACCGAGGCCGTCGTCATCGCCCGCGAAGACGAGCCGGGGAACCGTCGGCTGGCCGCCTACGTCGTGCCCGGCGACGAGGCACCCGACAGCACCGAACTGCGGGCCTGGCTGCGCCGCACCGTGCCCGCCCACCTCGTGCCGTCCGCCTTCACGGTGCTCGACCGGCTGCCGCTGACCCGCAACGGCAAGGTCGACCGGCGCGCGCTTCCCGCACCGGAAAGCAGCGGCACCGGTACCACGTACGTGGAACCGCGGACCGCCGTCGAGGCCACGCTGGCCGGGATCTGGTCCGATGTGCTCGGGGTGGAGCGGGTCGGTGCCGAGGACAACTTCTTCGAACTGGGCGGTGACTCCCTCCTCAGCATGCGAATCGTGTCGCGGGTACGGGCCGCGTTCGGCACGGACGTGTCACCGCGCGCCTTGTTCTCCGACCCGGTACTTGGCCGGTTCGCCGCCGCGCTGGCCGATCAAGGGCCGGCGGGCAGGGCCATCCCGGTGACCGATCGCGACGGCCCACTGCCGCTGTCGTTCGCGCAGCAGCGTCTGTGGTTCCTCGACGAGTACGAACCGGACAGCGTGGAGTACGTGTCGCCCACGGCGTTGCGGCTGCGGGGCGAGCTCGACGTCGCGGCGCTCACCGACGCGCTGACCGCCTTGGTCACCCGGCACGAAGCACTGCGGACGACGTTCGACACGGACAGCGGACACGGTGTCCAGCTCGTCGGTGCGCCGTACGCCGTGGAACTGCCGCTGGACGACCTCAGTGAACTGTCCGAAGAGGACCGCCGCGCCGTGCTGGAACAGACGCTGGAGCGCGAAGTGCGACAGCCGTTCGACCTGCGGACCGGCCCGCTGCTGCGGGCGAGGCTGATCCGGCTGGCACCGGACGAGCACGTGCTCGTCCTGACGCTGCACCACATCGTCACCGACGGCTGGTCGTCCGGCGTGCTCGTCGGCGACCTCGACGCGTTCTACACGGCGTTCGTCCGCGGCGCGGAGCCGGAACTGCCCGACTTGCCGATCCAGTACGCCGACTTCGCCGTTTGGCAGCGGAAGGTCGTCGAAGGGGAGCTGCTGGCGGATCAGCTCGGTTACTGGCGCGACCGGCTCGACGGCGTGCCGCCGCTGGAACCGCCCACCGACCGGCCCCGGCCCGCGGTGCGCACCACGAACGGCGACTGGTACGCGTTCGAGGTCCCGCCCGGATTGGTCACCGCGCTCAAAAGTCTCGCCAGAGGTCAGGACGGCACGCTGTTCATGACCTTGGTCGCCGCCTGCCAGGTGCTGCTGGGCCGGTGGTCGGGGCAGGACGACGTCGCGGTGGGCACGGTGACATCCGGCCGGGACCGGCCGGAACTGGAACGGCTGATCGGTTTCTTCGTCAACACCCTGGTGCTGCGGTCCACAGTGGATGCCACAACGACATTCCGGGAGTTGCTGACGTCGGTCCGGGAGACCGTCCTCGGCGCCTTCGCCCACCAGGACGTGCCGTTCGAGCGGGTCGTGGACGCCGTGCAACCCGAGCGTGACGTCAGCCGTACGCCGCTGTTCCAGGCGATGGTGGCCTTGCAGAACACCGGCGACCCCGTGCCCGACGGCGGCGCACTGGCCGCCGAGGAGATCGCACTGCCCTCGGCGACGGCGGCGTTCGACCTGCTCGTGCAGTTCGAGGAACACGACGGCGGCCTGCGCGGCGCTGTCAACTACAACACCGACCTGTTCGACCGGGCCACCATCGAACGGCTGACCGGCTGGCTGCGGCTCATCCTCGAAGGCGTCACCGCCGCCCCGGACCGGCCGCTCGGTGAACTGCCGCTGCTGACCGCCGGTGAACGGCACCATCTCGTGCACACGCTGAACGACACCGGGCGGGCGCTGGGCACGGCCACGCTGCCGGAACTGGTGCGGGCACAGGCCGAGCGGGCCCCGGACGCGCCCGCGGTCACCGACATCGGCGTCACCCTCACCTATGCCGAACTGGAGCGGCAAGCCAACCGGCTGGCCCACCGGCTGATCGCGGCCGGGGCCGGACCGGAACACCGGATCGGGATCGTGCTGCCGAACTCGGCCGAACTGCTGGTGGCGTTGCTCGCCGTGCTCAAATCCGGTGCCGCCTACGTCCCGATCGACCCGATGTACCCACCGGAACGCGTTTCCGCCGTGCTCGGCGACTCCCGGCCCTTGGCGGTGCTCGACGACCGGGAAGCGGTACTGGACACCGCGGGGTGGCCGGAGACCGACCCCGGCGTTCAGCCCTTACCCGACCACCCCGCCTACGTGATCTACACGTCCGGGTCGACCGGCAAGCCCAAGGGCGTGATCACCACCCACGGCGGGCTGCTGAACTTCCTCCACTGGGCGGCCGAGACGTATCCCAGCCTGAGCGGAACGACCGTGCTGCACTCGTCGGTCTCCTTCGACCTCACGGTGACCACGCTCTACGGCACGCTGCTCGCGGGCGGCCGGATCCGGGTGGCGGGCACCCCGGCACAGCGACCGCCCACCTTCCTCAAAGCCACGCCGGGTCATCTGCCGCTCCTCGACCTCATGGACGACGACGAGCTGTCGCCGACCGATGAGCTGGTGGTCGGCGGGGACCAGCTGCTCGGCTCGGTGGCCGACGCCTGGCGCGCGGACCACCCCGGCGTGGTGGTGATCAACGAGTACGGCCCGACCGAGACCACCGTCGGGTGCATGGAGTACCGGGTCGGGCCGGGACAGGAACTGGCCGCGGGCGCGGTCCCGATCGGTCATCCGATCTGGAATACGCGGCTGTACGTGCTCGACGCCCGGCTGGACCCGGTCCCCGCCGGGATCGCGGGCGAGCTGTATGTCGCGGGCGAAGGACTGGCCCGCGGGTACTTCGAGCTGCCGGGGCTGACCGCGGCCGGGTTCATCGCGTGCCCGTTCGGCGAGCCGGGGGAGCGGATGTACCGCACCGGGGACGTCGTGATCCGGCAGCACGACGGCGAACTGGTGTGTCTCGGCCGCGTCGACGAGCAGGTCAAGATCCGGGGCTTCCGGATCGAACCGGGTGAGGTCGAAGCCGCCTTGCGGAGCCATCCCGACGTCACCGAAGCCGTCGTCGTGGGCCGCAGGGACGACGGGCAGACGCGTCTGGTCGCCTATCTGGTGCCCGTGACGGACACCCCGGACGCGGCCGCGCTGCGGGAGTTTCTCGGCCGTTCGCTGCCCGAGTACATGATCCCGTCGGCGTTCGTGCCGCTCGACGCGCTTCCGTTGAACCGCAACGGCAAACTGGACCGCAAGGCGCTGCCCGAGCCGGCCGCGCCGGTGGTGGCGGCGACGTCCAGGGAGCCGCAGGGGCCGGTGGAACGGGCGCTCGCCGACATCTGGGCCGAAGTCCTCGGCCTCGACCGGGTCGGCGCCCACGACGGGTTCTTCGAGCTGGGCGGGGACTCCATCCTCAGCATCCAGGTGGTGCACCGCGCCCGGCAGGCGGGCTGGCGGATGACGTCGAAGGCGTTGTTCCGGCACCGGACCGTCGCGGAACTGGCGAAGGTCGTCACCCCTGTCGAAGCCGAACCGGACGAGCGGGAGGCCGTCGCCGGGGAAGTACCGCTGACCCCGATCCAGCGATGGTTCTTCGACGTGCACACCGCCAATCCGCACCATTTCAACCAGTCCGTTCTCGTCGAACTGGATCCGGCCACGGACCCGGGGGTACTGGAGCAGGCGCTCGACGCCGTCGTCGCACACCACGACGCGTTGCGGATGCGTTTCGAGTGCGTCGAGGGGGAATGGCGGCAGCGGAACGAACCCGTCGGGTCGACGACGGGCCTGCGGATCGAGACCATGTCCACAGTGGACGACAGTGATCAGCGGGCGCTGATGGAGGAGGTCGCCGACGAGGCGCACACCGGATTCGACCTGTCCGCGCCCCCGCTGCTCAAGGCCGTGCTGTTCGCCCGCGAACCGGGGCCGCTGCTGTTCCTCACCGCGCATCACCTGGTGATCGACGCGGTTTCCTGGCGGATCCTGCTGGAAGACCTCGAGCGCGCCTACCGGCAGACGGCCGACGGCGGACCCGTCGACCTCGGCGCGAAGACGACGTCGTTCCGGGACTGGTCGCGCCGGCTGCGGGAGTTCGTCGACGGCGGCGGACTCGACCACGAACGCGACCACTGGTCACGGGCACTGCCGACCCGCGATCTGCCCGTCGACCGGGCGACGCCGGTCCCCGGCACCCCGGCGGAGTCCGTGACCGTCCGGCTCGACGCCGGCGACACCGACGCGTTGCTGCACCTCGCCCCTGGCGCCTACCGCACCCGCATCAACGACGTCCTCCTCGCGGCGCTGGCCTGGGCGCTGGCGCGGTGGACGGGTGACGAGCAGGTCGCGGTGGACCTGGAGGGCCACGGCCGGGAGGAGATCTTCGACGACGTCGACCTCACCCGCACGGTCGGCTGGTTCACCACACTGTTCCCGCTCGCGCTCGAAGTCAGCACCGCGGACGAGCCGCGCTGGCGTGACCTGGTGAAGTCCGTGCGCAGGCAACTGCGGACGGTGCCCGGCAACGGCTTCGGCTTCGGCGCGCTGCGCTACCTGCGGTTCCCCGACCTGGGTGGGCGTTCCCCGCAGATCTCGTTCAACTACCTCGGGCAGGGCGACGACACCGCCGCCGGAACCGGGCTCTACCGGGCATCGCACGCGCCGATCGGCCGTGAGCAGGATCCCGCGGACCCGGGTGGCCATCTGCTGGAGGTGGTCGGCGGCGTCCAGGAGGGACGGCTCGAGTTCTCCTGGTTCCACCGCCCGGACCGGCACGACCGGGCAACGGTGGAGTCGGTCGCCGCGGACTTCGCCACGGCCCTGCGCCGGATGGCCCGGGACTGCCGGGGAGAACGAGCGTGACGACGCTGCTGTCGCGCAACCGCGACTACCGCCTGTTGTGGGGCGGCCAGGTCATCTCCGAGACCGGTTTCAGCACGTCGATGATCGCCTTCCCACTGCTGGTGCTGGCCGTGACCGGCTCGGCGGCGCAGTCCGGGCTGGTGCTCGGCGCGGTCGCGATCGCCCAGCTCGCCGCCGGATTGCCCGCCGGGGCGCTGGTGGATCGCTGGAACCGCAAGAAAATCATGCTGGTCTGCGAGGCCGTGCAGGGTCTCGCGGCCGCCGCCCTGGTCGCGGCGCTGTGGTGGGGGGTGGCGAACGTGGCGATGATGATCGCCGTCGCCGCGGTGATGGGGCTGTGCCGCGCGTTGTTCGAACCCGCCGAGGAGGCGAGCTTGCCCCGTCTGGTCACCGTGGACCAGGTGCCGTCGGCGGTGGCGATGAACGCGGCGCGGTCGAGCGCCGGGCAGCTGTCCGGCACCGCGCTCGGCGGGTTCCTGTTCGCACTGGGCCGGATGGTGCCGTTCGTCTTCGACGTCATCGCCCACGTGGCCGCCTTCACCGCCCTGCTGTTCGTGCGGCTTCCACCGAAGCCGGTCGAACACCGGACGGTGACCCCTCATCTGGGCCGGGAGATCGTCGCGGGGCTGCGCTGGGTATGGCGTCAGCCGCATGTGCGGATCACCGCGGTGTGCGCGATCTGCCTGAACCTGTTCTTCAGCGCGTACTACCTGGTGATCATCGTGCTGGCGGACTCGCGCGGTGTCCCGGCGGGCGAGATCGGCGTGATGGCCGCGATGCTCGGCGGCGGCGGCATCCTCGGCGCGCTGGCCGCGCCGTACCTGCACCGTAAGCTCAGCCCGTACGTGGTGATCATCAGCGTCTTCTGGGCATTGACCGTGCTCACCCCGCTGGCGGTGTTCGTCCACAATGGATACCTGATGGGCCTGTTGTTCGCGGCCATGGCGTTCCTTCCGCCTGCCGCCAACACCACCATCAGCACCTATCAGCTGCTGCTCACCCCTGACGCGCTGCGCGGACGGCTCGGCGGCGTGATGGGCGTGACCGGCGGCCTGGCCGCCGCGGCGGGGCCGGCGCTCGGCGGCTGGCTGGTCGACGCGGTGCCGGGTGGCACCGCCGTGCTCGTCTGCGCGGGCGCGATCGCCGCGGTCACCCTTCTGGCCACCTTCAACCCCACGCTGCGCCGGTTCCCCCGACGAGTCGACGAGACCACCGCGGACCTGCCCGAGAAAACGGAAATGCTGGATACGAAAGGAAAGTCGAATGGCTGACGAAAACACCTACCAGGTACTGATCAACGACGAAGAGCAGTACTCCCTCTGGCCGTCGGAGAAGGAGATCCCGGCGGGCTGGCGTGCCACGGGACACCGCGGCAGCCGTCAGGAGTGCATGGACCACGTCGACAAGGTCTGGACCGACATGCGTCCGCGCAGCCTCCGCGAACGGATGGCTTCGCAGTAGACGCGCCGAGCTTGACCCCCGTGCGCCGGTGCACGGACATGGGCAGATGCGTGGCTCCGGAACTTGGTCACCGGAGCCACGCATTTGGCGAACACACCACGGTGGCTCTTAAGCGAGTGCGGGCACTGTTCTGCTCCGCACGGCGTAACCGTCCGCCCAGTACGGTATCGGCCTGATGACCGGGGGTGATGGGCGTGGCAAGGTGAGCGGAGCCCTGGACACGGCGGCGTACTTCGCCCAGTTCGTCGCCACCGTGGAGACTGGGTCCGTCGGACCTGTGCCCACCCCACCCGGCGTGACGACGCAACGTGGCTAGGGCGTGTCTGGCAAATCTGTTCGATGGGGTTCGTGATCCAGGTGGTTCCTGGTGGTGTGGGCCCTTCGGCCTCGTACCGGGTCGTACTCGGT
>NZ_JBFBBY010000067.1:0-42332 GCF_040682875.1 Amycolatopsis sp. NPDC051071
GTCATGAGGGGTCCCCATCGGACAAATTTCGTCCTATGGGGACCCCTCATGACACTCCAGGGGGCCTCAGGAGCCGGGCTTCGCCGAGCCCACCACCCACATCGAGAAGAACTGCGAACCGCCGCCGTACGCGTGCCCGAGCGCGATCCGCGCGCCGTCGACCTGGTAGTCCCCGGCCCGCCCCATCACCTGTTTGGCCGCCTCGGAGAACCGCAGCATCCCGGACGCGCCGATCGGGTTGGACGACAGCACGCCGCCCGAAGGGTTGATCGGCAGCCGCCCGCCGAGCGCGGTCTCGCCTGCCTCGGTGAGCTTCCAGCCCTGGCCTTCCTCGGTGAAACCCAGGTTCTCCAGCCACATCGGTTCGAACCACGAGAACGGCACGTAGATCTCGGCGGTGTCCACTTCGGACAGTGGGTCGGTGATACCCGCGTCCCGCCACAACGCCGCGGCGGCGTCGCGGCCGGCTTGCGGGTTGACCTGGTCGCGGCCGGCGAACGTGGTCGGCTCGGTGCGCATCGCGGTCGCGTGGATCCACGCCGCGCCACCGGGAACGGCGTCACCGGCGGCCTCGTCGCCGATCACCATCGCGCACGCGCCGTCCGAAGACGGGCACGTCTCGTCGTAGCGGATCGGATCCCACAACATTTGTGACGCCTGCACGGACTCCACTGTGATGTCGGCCTGCCGCAGATGCGCGAAGGGGTTCAGCGCGCCGTTGCGCCGGTCCTTGGCCGCCACGATCGACCCGATGTGGCCGGGTGCGCCGGAACGCCGGATGTAGGAGCGCACATGCGGCGCGAAATAGCCACCCGCGCCGGCGCCCACCGGCATCTGGAACGGCGGCAGGATCGACAGGCCCCACATCGCGTTCGACTCGGACTGCTTCTCGAAAGCCACCGTCAGCACTCGTTTGTGCACCCCGGCCTGCACCAGTGACGACGCCACGAGCGCGGTCGAGCCGCCGACCGAGCCCGCGGTGTGCACGCGCAGTAACGGTTTCCCGGTCGCGCCGAGTGCGTCCGCGAGGAACAGTTCGGGCATCATGACGCCCTCGAACAGGTCCGGCGCCTTGCCGAGGACGACGGCGTCGATGTCGTCCCAGCCCGTCTGCGCGTCGAGCATCGCCCGGTCGATCGCTTCCCGGAGCAAGCCGGGCATGGACACGTCGGTGCGCTTGGCCTTGTGGTGGGTCTGGCCGGTGCCCAGCACGGCCGCGAGGTGCTTCACGAGAGGACCTCCAGGGTCGCGACCAGGTTCTGTTGCAGGACGGGGCCGCTGGTCGCGTGGGCGAGTGTCTTGCGGGCGTTGCCGTCGAGGATGCGGCTCGCCGCCTCGCCGATCCGAGCCAGTCCGGCGGAGAACATCGGATTGCCTGCCAGTACCCCGCCCGAGGGGTTGATCCGCACCTGCTCGCCCAGTCCCAGCGCGTCGCGCAGGATCAGTTCCTGGTGGGTGAACGGCGCGTGCAGTTCGGCGAGTTCGACGCCGTCGAGGTCGAGCGCCCGTCCGGCGGCCACTGTGGACGGTGACCGGGTGAGATCCCGCACGCCGAGCGCGGGGGAGTCGACGCGATGCTCGATCCCGGTGATCATCGCGGGGCTGTCGACCAGATCCGCGGCTCGCTCTGCCGAGGCGAGCACGAGGACGGCGGCACCGTCGGTGATGGGGGCGATGTCGTGGGCACGCAAGGGATCCGCGAAGTACGGGGCGTCGAGGAGGTCGGCGACCTCGACCGTCCCGGATACCTGCGCGGCCGGGTTCCCCGCGGCGTCGGCGCGGCTGCGCGCGGCGACCTCGGCGAGGTCCTTTTCGGACCAGAGTCCAGCTTCGAGACCCAGCCTCGCCTGGATTCCGGCAACGCTCACCGAGTCCGGCCACAGCGGCGCGACGACGTACGGATCCATCTGCAGCGCCAGAACGCGCCGCAACTGCCCTGCCGACGACTTGCCGAAGCCGTAGACGAGCGCGGTTTCGACCTCACCCATCCGGATCTTCAGCCACGCCTCGTACAACGCCCAGGCGGCGTCCATCTCGACATGCGATTCGTGGATCGGCGGGAAGGCACCGATGGCGTCGACGGCGGCGATGAACGAGAACGCGCGGCCGGCGAGGTAGTCAGACGAACCGGAACACCAGAATCCGATGTCCTCTTTGGACAGGCCGGTCTTCGCGAGTACCTCGGCGAAGATGGGCACCAGCATTTCCACGCCATTGGTGGTGCCGGGAGTGCTGCGGACGTTGGGGGCCTGCGCGAAGCCCACTACTGCTACATCTGGCACGGTGTCCTCACAGATGGTGGGCGAAGGATTCGTACGGCGCGTCGGGCTCGCCGGTCGGTTCGAAATGGCCGATGTTCTCCAGTGACGTCCACCATTCGTCCTGCGGTTTCCAGGCGGCGCGCACGCGCATGCCCATCCGGACGTCGGCGGCGTCGCAGCCGAGCACCAGGTGCAGGAACGCGATGTCCGCACCGTCGAGCAGGATGTACGCCGCCACGTACGGCGGTTTGATCTTCTGCCCGAGGAACGGCACGTTCACGATGCAGAACGTGGTGACGATGCCGGTATCGGCGAGCTCGATCTCGTCAGTGGTCGGGACGCCGTCGGTCGGGCAGGCGCCGCGTGGCGGGATGTAGACCTTCTCGCACGACGGGCAACGCTGGCCGATCAGTTTCCCTTCGGCGAGCCCGCGCAGATAGCGGCTCTCTTCCGGGGACGCGGAATGTTCGTAGCGCAGGTGGATCGGCGTGATCACCACGCTGACCGGTGCGCCCTCTTCGCGTTTCGCGATCGGGGGAGGTGCCTCGGTGAGTTCGGTGTCGGGCCCGTCGGCGGGGACGAAATAGGCGATGTCCCGGATGTGACCGACCGTCTCGTCCGCCCAGCGGACCCGCACTCGTTGTCCGGTGTGGACTCCTCCCGGCGTGCCCGCGTCGACGGCGTGCAGGATCGACGTGTCGGCACCGTCGAGCCGGATCAGCGCCCAGGCGAACGGCCGGGACAACGGCTGGCCATCGAGTGGCTCGGCGATCCAGGACCAGGACACGATCTCGCCCTCGGCGGCGACCGGGACGAACTCGGACAGCGCTTCGGCGGTCACGGGATCGTATTCCAAAGGCGGCACGTGGACGCGGCCGTCGCTGCCGCGGACGCCTTCGACGCGGCGCTCGCGCAGGGCGTTGACGAACCGGCCGAGGACGGGGCCGACCGAGCGGGTGTAGTCGAAGCCCACGTTGAGCGGGGCCGACAGCGGGAGTTCGGGTGCGCTCACATCCTGAGTGAAACACGTTCTCGAAATTCCGGCAAGATTGGTCTTCGCGGCCTTGCTGGCGGTTGCCCTTGAGTGGAACGCGTTCTAGATTTGCGGGTATGTCGACTGCTACGGGGACACTTGGGGTTTGGAATATCGCCGCGCAGGAGCCGGAGAAGGTCGCACTCGTCGACCCGGATGGCCGCTCGATCGGCTACGGCGATCTGGCCGCGAAGGCGAACGCGTACGCCCGGGGCCTGCAAGCCCTCGGGCTGGAGGCGGGCGACGTGGTCGTCGTCCTGCAGCCCAACGGCGACGAGCTCGTGGCGGCCTACTTCGCCGCCATCCAGTCCGGTTTGTACATCGTGGTGGTCAACTGGCACCTCGTCGCGCCGGAAGTCGCCTACATCCTCGCCGACAGCGGCGCCAAGGCGTTCCTCGCGCACGAGCGGTTCGCCGACGTCGCGATCGCGGCCGCCGACGAGGCCGGGATCCCCGAACGAGGACGGTTCGCCGTCGGTGACGTCACGGGCTTTCGCCGGATCGAGGAACTCGGTTCCGGTGAGGGCGACGGACGTCCGGGGCGGCGCACGGCAGGCTCGCCGATGCTCTACACGTCCGGGACCACGGGCCGGCCCAAGGGCGTCCGGCGGCCGCTGACCGGCGCGGATCCTGACTCTGTTCCCGGTGCGTCGACGTGGTTCTTCGGGATCTTCGGGCTCGCTCCGCACGACAACCACGTGCACCTGTGCGGGTCGCCGCTCTATCACACGGCGGTGCTCAACTTCGTCGCCATCTCACTGCAACTGGGGCATCCGGCGGTGCTGATGGACCGCTGGGACGCCGAGGACATGCTGCGGTTGATCGACCGGCACCGTGTCACGCACAGTCATATGGTCCCAACGCAGTTCCGGCGGCTGCTGGGGCTGCCGGACGACGTCCGCGCGGCCTACGACCTGAGTTCACTGCGTGTGATGATCCACGGTGCCGCGCCTTGCCCGCTGGAGGTCAAACGGCGGATGCTCGAATGGTGGGGTCCGGTCGTCACCGAGTACTACGCGGCCACCGAAGGCGGCGGCACGGCGATCTCGGGGGAGGAGTGGCTCAAGAAACCGGGTTCGGTGGGGCTGCCGTGGCCGGGTTCGACGATCAAGATCCTCGACGACGAGGGCACGGAACTGCCCGCGGGCGAGACGGGCACCGTGTACATGAAGATGGGCGACTCGAAGTTCGAGTACCACAAGGATCGGGCGAAGACGGACAAGGCACGCGTCGGGGACCTGTTCACGCTCGGCGATGTCGGGCACCTCGACGAAGACGGCTACCTCTTCCTGCACGACCGCAAGGCGGACCTGATCATCTCGGGCGGGGTCAATGTCTACCCGGCGGAGATCGAGGGCGAATTGGTGATGCATCCGAAGATCGCCGACATCGCGGTGTTCGGCGTCCCGCACGAGGACTGGGGTGAGGCGATCAAGGCCGTCGTGCAGCCCGCGGACGGTGTCGAGCCGTCCGACGAGCTGACCGCTGAGATCCTCGAGTACGCCGCCGCCCGCCTGGCGAAGTTCAAACTCCCGCGCTCCGTTGACTACTTGCCCGAACTCCCGCGCGACCCGAACGGGAAGCTCTACAAGCGTAAGCTCCGCGACCCCTACTGGGAGGGTCACCGCGCCCCGTAACCCGTAACTCGCGTGCTTGAACGCCGATCACGCGTGCTTGAAGGCGGAACTCGCGTGCTTGAAGGCAGATCATCGAGTTACGCCTTCAAGCACGCGAGTTACGAGTTCAAGCACGCGTGTTACCCCTTTAAGCACGCGAGTGCGAAGTTAGCGGCCCCGGAAGACGGGCTTGCGCTTCTCGGCGAAGGCGCGGGGGCCTTCCTTCGCGTCTTCGCTCGCGAAGACCTCGATGCCGTACTGGGCGTCGAGCTTGAAGGCCTCTTCCTCGTGCATGCCCTCGGTGTCGCGCAGGGTCTTGAGGATGGCGCGGATCGCGAGCGGGCCGTTCGCGGCGATCAGGCTCGCCAGCTCCAGTGCCTTGTCCAGCGCCTTGCCGTCGGGGACGACGTGGCCGATGAGCCCGATCTCGAGTGCCTCGGCCGCAGTGATGTGCCGCCCGGTCAGGAGCAGGTCGGCCGCGACGGTGTACGGGATCTGCCGGGGGAGCCGCACGGCCGACCCACCCATCGGGAACAGGCTCCACCGTGCCTCGGACACGCCGAACCTCGCGCTCTCGCCCGCGACGCGGAGGTCCGTGCCCTGCAGGATCTCCGTCCCGCCCGCGATCGCCGGGCCTTCGACGGCCGCGATCAACGGCTTGGTCAGCCGCCGCCCCTTGAGCAGTCCCTCGATCCGGCTGGGGTCGAACGTGCCCTTCTCGAACGAGTCGCTCGGCGAGTTCTTGGACATCGACTTCAGATCCGCGCCCGCGCAGAACGCGCCGCCGGCGCCGGTGAGCACGCAGCACCGGATGTCGTCGTCCTCGTCGACCCGGTTCCACGCCTCGACCATGATCCCGAGCATCTCGCCGCTGAGCGCGTTGCGGACCTCGGGCCGGTTCATCGTGACCACGAGGGTGTGGCCGGTCTTCTCGACCAGTGCGTGCGGTTCGCCCACCAAGTCCTCCACCGTCTCCACTGAAATAGCGGCCATTGCCCAGAACGATAACATGTTCTACTTTGGGACCGTGGCACTCAACATCGCGGATCTACTCGAGCACGCCGTCGACGCCGTGCCGGAGCGCATCGCGGTCGTCTGCGGCGATCGGCGGGTCACCTTCGCCGAACTGGAAGAGCGCGCCAACCGGCTGGCGCATCACCTCTCCGCATACGGCGTGGGACCTGGTTCCCACATCGGTGTCTATTCCCGGAACTCGATCGAAGCACTGGAATCGATGATCGCCGCGTACAAACTGCGCGCGATCGCGGTCAACGTCAACTACCGCTACGTCCACGGCGAACTGCGGTACCTGTTCGACAACGCCGACCTCGTGGCGCTGGTCCACGAGCGCGGCTATTCGGACAAGGTGGCCGCAGTCCTTCCCGAGGTACCGAAATTGAAACACGTTGTCGTTGTCGACGACGGAAGCGACGGCGACTACTCGTCCTACGGCGGCGTGGACTACGAAACCGCGCTCGCCGGAGGGTCGCCCGAGCGCGACTTCGACGAGCGCAGCGCCGACGACCTCTACATCCTCTACACCGGCGGCACCACCGGCTATCCCAAGGGCGTCCTGTGGCGTCACGAGGACATCTGGCGCGCGCTCGGCGGCGGCATCAACTTCGTCACCGGCGAGTACGTCCCGGACGAATGGACGCTCGCCGAACAGGGCAAGGCGGGCAGCCTGGTCCGGCTCCCGGCGGCGCCGCTGATCCACGGTGCCGCGCAATGGGCCGCGTTCGGCGCCCTGTTCACCGGCAGCCCGGTCGTGTTCGTACCGCGGTTCGACGCGCATGAAATCTGGAAAGCCGTGCAGGACAACAAGGTCCAGGTGCTCACCATCGTCGGTGACGCGATGGCGCGGCCCTTGATCGACGCGTTCCGCGAGGGCGGCTACGACGCGTCGTCGATCGTCGCGGTGTCGAGCCACGCAGCCTTGTTCTCCCAGTCGGTGAAGCAGGAATTCCTCGCGATGGTGCCGCATGTGGTGATCACCGACGCGATCGGATCATCCGAAAGCGGGTTCACCGGCATCGGCATGGTCAGCAAGGACAGCGACCATTCCGCCGGTCCGCGGGTCACCTTCGGCAAGGACGCCATCCTGGTGGACGACGACGGCGCGCTCGTCGATCCGAAACCGGGAGCGATCGGGCTGATCGCGCGACGCGGGCACGTCCCACTCGGGTATTACAAGGATCCCGCCAAGACCGAGAAGATCTTCGTCGAGGTCGACGGCAAGCGCTACGTCGTTCCGGGTGATTACGCGCGCTACGAAGAAGACCTCACAGTGACCCTGCTCGGCCGAGGATCGCAGTGTGTGAACACCGGTGGCGAGAAGGTGTACCCGGAAGAAGTCGAGGGTGCGCTGAAGTCGCATCCGGACGTCTTCGACGCGCTCGTCATCGGCATCCCCGACGACCGGCTCGGCCAGCGGGTGGCCGCGGTCATCCAGCCGAGGACAGGGAAGACACTCGACTTCGCCGGGCTCGAAGCACACGTGCGGACCGAGATCGCCGGGTACAAGGTGCCGCGCACCGTCTGGGTGACCGACGAGATCGGCCGGTCGCCCAGCGGGAAGCCGGACTATCCGTGGGCCCAGCGCTACGCCGACGAACACGAGCCCGCCACCATCCCCACGGCGTAAGAAGGAGCTACATGCGGACGTCTTTGTGCGACCGGCTCGGGATCGACCTGCCGATCGTCGGGTTCACCCCGTCCGAGCACGTCGCCGCGGCGATCAGCCGGGCGGGCGGGCTGGGTGTGCTGGGCTGCGTGCGGTTCAACGACGCCACCGAACTCGACGCCGTCCTCACCTGGATGGACGAGAACACCGGCGGCAAACCGTACGGCGTCGACATCGTGATGCCCGCCAAGATCCCCGCCGAAGGAACGTCGGTAGACCTCGCGAAACTCATCCCGCAGGAGCATCGCGACTTCGTCGAGCGGACGTTGCGTGACCTCGCCGTGCCGCCGTTGCCGGACGACACCGACGAACGGGCAGGCGTGCTGGGCTGGCTCCATTCGGTCGCCAGGGCGCATGTCGAGGTCGCGCTGAAACACCCCATCCGGTTGATCGCCAACGCCTTGGGCTCACCGCCGGTGGACGTCATCGAACAGTGTCACGCGAAGGGCGTGCCGGTGGCGGCATTGGCGGGCAAGGCCGAACACGCCGTCCGGCATGTCGACAACGGTGTCGATTTCGTGGTGGCGCAAGGCTATGAGGCAGGCGGGCACACCGGCGAGATCGCGTCGATGGTCCTCCTGCCCGAGGTGGTCGACGCCGTCGGCGACCGCGTGCCCGTGCTCGCCGCGGGCGGGATCGGCTCGGGACGGCAGGTCGCGGCGGCACTCGCACTGGGCGCGTCCGGGGTGTGGATGGGCTCTTTCTGGCTCGCCACCGAGGAATACCTCCAGACCATGGGAGAATCCGAAGCCATGCAACAGGCTTTGGTCGCGGCGGGCTCGTCGGACACCGTCCGGACGCGGATCTACACCGGCAAACCGGCGCGGCTGCTCAAGACGCGGTGGACCGAGGCGTGGGCCTCGCCCGACGCGCCGGAACCGCTGCCGATGCCGTTGCAGAATCTGCTGGTTTCCTCCGCGCACAACAGGATTCACCACGCGGCGGATCCGAGTGTCGTCTCGATGCCGGTCGGGCAGATCGTCGGGCGGATGGACCGGGTGCGCCCGGTCGCCGACGTGATCGCCGAGCTCGTCTCGGGTTACGAGGAGACACTGTCGCGTTTGGACAAGACTCGCTGAAGTGTCATGAGGGGTCCCCATAGGACGAAAATTGTCCTATGGGGACCCCTCATGACACATCGCGACGCGGAAAGCCCCTCCACCACGCCATTGTGGTGAAGGGGACTTTCCGTACGAAGTGCGAAAAGCGGCAAAGAGCTACAACCCGGCGGCCGCGTTCTTGATCGCGGTCGCGAAGGTGCTCACCTCGGCGTAGACGCCGGGTGCGTGCGCCCGCGCGCAGCCTTCGCCCCAGCTGACGATGCCGACCTGGATCCAGGCGTTGGCACTGTCGCGGCGGAACATCGGGCCGCCCGAGTCACCCTGGCAGGTGTCGACGCCGCCGGAGTTGACGTTGCCCGCGCAGATCTCGGCGCTGTCGATCAGGTCGGCGTAGCTGCCGCCCTGAGCCTTGCAGGTCGCGTCCGAGACGAACGGGACGGCGGCCTTGAGCAGGTAGCGCTGCTGCGCCCCGCCCTCGGACGCCGCGCCCCAGCCGGCGACGGTGAACGTGCCGCTGTTGTAGGCCGCCGTGGTGGCGATCGGCAGCGTCGCGATGCCGGTGACCGGGCTCGCGAGCTTGATCAGCGCCCAGTCACCACCGGTGGAGGTGGGGTAGGTCGGCGACCGGTGCACGTAGGTCGACTTGACCTTCTTGGCCGAGCCGCTCTGTAGGTCCACGACGCCGAGGGTGGCGGTGATGCTCGTGTTGGCCCCGGTCCGCGACACGCAGTGCGCGGCGGTCAGCACGATCTGCGAGGTGTACAGCGCACCGCCACAACCCATGGAAAGCCTTACCATCCAAGGGAATTCACCTTGGGCGGCGCGGGTGCCACCGACCACATCGGTGGCGGGCGGCTGAGCGGCCGCGGCCGGGGGAGCCGTGGCGAGGCCCGCCAGGGTTCCGGCCGCCGCGACGGCGATCAGGGTCTTTTTGAGCAGGCTGAACCGACGCTTGATGTCCAAGGGTTCATTCCTTCCGGCTGTCCACAGTGGAGGCAGGGAGACTGACTGCGGCCAACTGACTACAGCAGGTGGACGGACGCCGGGACAACCGACTTTCTTCGGATCTTTCGGATGATGATGGTGATTAACGGACGTTCGCGCCGTACCGCCGACGAATGGCGTAGCCCAGAGCGCCTAACGCCAGTACTCCGGAGCCGGCGAGCACCGAAACCGCCGGAAGACTGAACGCGAGCACGAGACAGCCGAGCAGGCCGAGGACGGCGACGACGCGGGGCGCGGGCCGCAGGGTCAGCGCGGCGACGTTCGCGATGGCGTAGTAGGCGAGTACCGCGAAGGACGAGAAGCCGATCGCGCCGCGAAGGTCGAGAGTGCTCGCGAGCAAGGCGACGACGACGCCGACGGCCACCTCGGCCCGGTGCGGCACACCGAACCGGGGGTGCACGGCGGCCAGACAGCGGGGGAGGTGCCCGTCGCGTGCCATGGCCAGCGTGGTGCGCGACACGCCGAGGACGAGTGCGAGCAGCGAACCCAGCGCGGCGAGCACGGCCCCCACCCGCACCGCCGGCGTGAGCCACGACCACGACGACCTTTCGACACCTTCCGCGATCGGATCCGGGCTGACGCCGAGCAGATCCGGCCCCAGCCGGTACAGCAGGACGAAGGCGAGGGCGGCGTAGACGACGAGCGCCAGACCGAGCGCGATCGGCACGGCACGCGGGATGGTGCGCGCGGGATCGCGGACCTCCTCACCCAGCGTCGCGATCCGCGCGTACCCGGCGAACGCGAAGAACAGCAGCCCGGCTGCTTCGAGCACACCGCCGAGACCAGGGGTCACCGCCGGAACCGGCGTTCCGGCCCGCGCCGTGCCGCCGACGAGCATCGCCGCCACGGCCAGCGCCAGTATCGTCAGCGTGACCGACACGATCAGCCTGGTCGCGAACGCCGAACGCTGGACACCGCGGTAGTTCAGTCCAGTCAGCGCCGCGACGACGGCCACCACGAACAGGCCCCGCCACGGCTGCCCGAGCCCAGGCGCGGCGTAGGTGACGACGGTCAGTGTCATCGCCGCGCAACTGGCCGTCTTCCCGGTCACGAAACCCCAGCCGGCCAGATGACCCCAGAATTCGCCGAGCCGCTCGCGTCCGTAGACGTAGGTTCCGCCGGACGACGGATACCGTGCGGCCAACCGGGCGGACGAAGTCGCGTTGCAATAGGCGATCACGGCGGCCAGGGCGAGCCCGGCCGGAAGCCACGCTCCGGCGGCTCGCGCGGCCGGGGCGAAAGCGACGAAAACCCCCGCCCCGATCATCGAGCCGAGGCCGATGAAGACGGCGTCGCGCGTGCCGATCCGCCGGGCGAGTGTTTTCTGTTCGTCCACGCGTGTGAGCGTGGCATGAACACTTCGTTCGGTGCAGTACAGGGCAGGTGAATTCCGCCTAGGATCTCCACAGTGAAAACACGTTCACCGAGAGTCCATCCGACCGCCGACGGCCCCGTCCGTGACGGTATTCCCGAACACGGCCGCGTTCCGCGCTATTACGCGGTGAAAGTCGAACTGCTCGATGTGATATCGGAATTGGGTGAAGGTGCGGTACTTCCCACCGAAAGGGACCTTTCCGAACGATTCGAGGTCTCTCGCGCGACGGTCCGCCAGGCCGTCGGCGAACTCGTGCTCGAAGGCCGTCTCAGCAGGCGGCAGGGGAGTGGCACGTACGTCGCGGGCCCCAAGCTCGTCCAGCCGCTCGCTTTGGTGAGTTACACCGAAGGACTCAGGAGGCAGGGCATTCGGCCGGGCCGGAATCTGATCTCACTGGAACGGCGTGAGGCGGGTCCGTCGCTGGCTTCGGAACTGGAAATCGATCCCGACGACGACATCATCCACATCGAACGGGTGCTGCTCGCCGACGACGAGCGGGTCGGACTGGAATCGACCTATCTCACCGCCGAGCGATTCCCGACGCTGATGGATGTGTTCGATCCCACACAGTCGCTCTACGCGTGCTTGCGGGAAAGGCTCGGCGTGGTCTTCGACGGCGCCGAGGAGCGAGTCGAGACCGTGCTCGCCACCCCCCGGGAGGCTCTGTTGATCGGGACGAACCCGGCGCTGCCGATGCTGCTGATGCACCGGACGTCCTGGGGCTCCGACGGGGTGCCGTTCGAACGCGTCCGGTCGCTGTTCCGGGGCGACAGGCTCTCCTTCGAGACCAGGCTCGGCCGCGTGGAGTAGCACACCCACGCAATTGGTCCTCTAGTTGCGGTGCTTGCACTTTCAACGACCGCAAGCAGAGGACTACTCGCGGTAAAATGTAACGCAAAGGTAACAGGTCTGGTCCAAACTTCCGGGGGCCTTCACCTGGAGTTAGGGCCGGAGTCACGGAGCGTTGGTGCGCGCGGACGAGCGTCTGCGGGGTGCGAATCCTCATCATCGGCGGCGGAGTGCTCGGCACTCAGCACGCCTGGCAGGCCGTCGAACGCGGCCACGACGTCGTCCAGATCGAACGCGAACCCGAGGCCCGGGGCGCGTCCGTGCGCAACTTCGGGCTGGTCTGGGTCGGCGGCCGCGCCACCGGCCCCGAACTGGAGACGGCGCTCCGGGCGCGGATGCTGTGGGAGCGCATCGGCGAACGGGTGCCCGGGATCGGCTTCCGGCCGAACGGCTCGCTCACCCTCGTCCGCACCGAAGCCGAACTCGCCGTCGCACGGGCCGCGGCCGCGAGCACGGAGACGCGCGGTTTCAAGCTGCTCGACGACGTCCAGACCCGTGAGCTGAACCCGGCACTGCGTGGCGACTTCCTCGCCGCGCTCTGGTGCGACCGCGACGCCGCCGTCGAACCCCGCGTCGCCCAGCCCGCGCTGCGTGCCGAACTGGCGAAATCCGGCCGCTACACCTGGGTGCCCGGCCGCGAGATCCGCGACCTGACCCCCCGGGGTGTCGTCGACGACACCGGTGAGACGCACGAGGGTGACGTCGTCGTGCTGTGCACCGGCGCCTGGACCGGTGGGCTCGTCAAGGAACTCGCCGGGCCGCCGCCGATCCGCCGGGTGCGGTTGCAGATGGCCCAGACCGAGCCGCTGGGCGAGGTCCTCACCACCACGGTCGCCGACGCGGACAGCTTCCGCTATTACCCGGCGTATCGCGGCGAGGCGCTCGATGGTCTCAACGCGAGCCAGCCGCAGGGTGAGATCGCCGCCGCCAACGCCATGCAGTTGCTCATGGTCCAGCGCCTCGACGGCTCGCTGACCATCGGCGACACCCATGAGTATGACGAGCCGTTCTCCTTCGACACCGTCGAAGACCCGTACGACCATCTGGCCGAGGTCGCCGGCTCGCTGCTCGGACGGCCGCTCCCGCGTATCGCCCGCCGCTGGGCCGGTGTCTATGCCCAGACCACCGACACCACGCGGATCGTCCACCGCGCCCGCGTCGCGGACAACGCCTGGCTCGTCACCGGTCCCGGCGGCCGGGGCATGACCTGTTCCCCCGCCATCGCCGAAGACACCGCCGAGGAGCTGTCGTGGTGACCGAACTCGTGGTACTGGACATGGCCGGGACCACCGTAGCCGACGACGGCCTGGTCATCCGCGCCTTCACCGCCGCGATCGCCGCCGCCGGAGTGTCCGAAGAGGACAGTCGTTACCCCGGCATGCTCGACTACGTCGTCGAGACCATGGGCCAGTCCAAGATCGTCGTCTTCCGCGCGCTCCTCGACGGGAACGAGGACCTCGCGCGGCGCGCGAACACCGAATTCCAGTCCGCCTACGGAAAACTCGTCGCCGACGGGCACTGCGAGCCGATCCCCGGCGCCGAGGACACGATCCAGGAGCTGCGCGCGCAAGGCGTGAAGGTCGCCCTCACCACCGGGTTCGCGGCCACCACGCAGAACGCGATCCTGGACGCCCTCGGCTGGCACGGCCTCGCCGACGCCGTACTGGCACCGGGTGAAGGCGTTCGCGGCCGTCCGTTCCCCGACCTCGTCCTCGCCGCGGCGCTGCGGCTCGAAATCACCGACGTCCGCCGGATCGCCGTCGCCGGCGATACCCCGTCCGACGTCCAGACCGGCCTCTCTTCCGGCGCCTCGATCGTCGCCGGCGTGCTCACCGGGTCGGCGAAGCGGCCGGAACTGGAAGCCGCCGGCGCCACCCACGTCCTCGAATCCGTCCGCGACCTCCCCGCCCTGCTGTCCATCAAGGAGCTTTGACGACATGAAGAAACTCGCGGCCGCCGCCCTCGCCGGGCTGCTCACGGTCACCCTGGCCGCCTGTGGCGGCACCGCCGGCGGCGCTTCCGGCGACCAGACCGTCACGCTGTACACAGTGGACGGTCTCGAAGACTGGTACGCCCAGCGCGTCGAGGAGTTCAAGGCCAAGACCGGCATCACCGTGCAGGCGGTGACCGCCGGCTCTGGCGAGGTCGCCTCACGGGTCGAGAAGGAGAAGGCCAACACCCAGGCCGACATCCTCGTCACCCTCCCGCCGTTTATCCAGCGGGCCGCGTCGCAGGGCCTGCTGGCCACCACGGCGCCGTCCGGGATCGACCAGGTCCCGGCCGGGCAGAAGGACGGCCAGGGCCGCTACTTCGCCATCATGAACAACTACCTCAGCTTCATCCGCAACCCGCAGGCCTCGCCCAAGACCTGGGACGACCTCCTTTCCCCCGCGCTCAAGGGCAAGCTCCAGTACTCGACCCCGGGCGAGGCGGGCGACGGCACCGCGGTCCTGCTGCAACTCCAGCACGTCCTCGGTGAACAAGGCGCGCTCGAATACCTCGCGAAGCTGGAAGCCAACAACGTCGGCCCGTCGTCGTCCACCGGCAAACTGCAGCCGAAGGTGGCCAAGGCCGAGATCCTGGTGGCCAACGGTGACGTCCAGATGAACCTCGCCTCGATCGAAAAGAGCGGCGGCTTCGAGATCTTCTTCCCCGCCGACGCACAGGGCAAGCGGTCCACGTTCGCGCTCCCGTACTACGCCGGTCTCGTGAACAACGCGCCGCACGCGGAGAACGCCAAGAAGTTCCTGGAGTTCCTGCTTTCGCCCGAGGTACAGGGCAAGGCCGTGGACGCCTTCGGTGCGCCGTCGCGGACCGATGTCACGCCGTCCGGGCCGCGGGCGGACAAGGTGAAGGCCGCACTCGACGGCGTCGACATCTGGCAGCCGGACTGGGACGCCGTCCTCGCGAAGCTCGACGCCGTCCTCGCCGCGTACAAGAAGGCCGTGGGCCGATGACCCCGGCGGTCGAGTTCCGCGGGGTGTCCGTCCGCTTCGGACAGACGACCGCCCTCTCACCACTGGACCTCACCGTGGCGAGAGGGGAGACGCTGGCCATGCTCGGGCCGTCCGGCTCCGGCAAGTCGACGGCACTGAAAGCACTCGCGGGCTTCGTCGTGCCGAGCACCGGCCGGGTCCTGCTCGACGGCGAGGACGTCACCGGCCTCCCGCCGCACCGGCGCGGACTTGGCGTCGTCGTCCAGAGCTACGCGTTGTTCCCGCATATGCGCGTCGAGGCCAACGTCGCTTTCGGGCTCAAGGCACGGAAGACACCTCGCGCCGAGACGGCGAGCCGCGTGACCGAGGCACTGGAACTGGTCGGGATGGGCAAGTACGCCCGGCGATTCCCGCGTGAGCTTTCGGGCGGGCAGCAGCAACGGGTCGCGCTCGCGCGAGCGCTGGCCATCCGGCCGCGGGTGCTGCTGCTGGACGAGCCACTGTCCGCTTTGGACGCCGCCCTGCGCGAGGACATGGTCGCGGAATTGCTGCGGCTGCGTGCCGAACTACCCGACACGACGCTGATCTACGTCACCCACGACCAGAGTGAGGCGCTGGCGCTGGCCGATCGGATCGCCGTCATGCGCGACTCGAAACTGGTCGAGCTCGGCCCGAGCCGGGAGCTGTACCAGCGGCCGGCGACGGAGTTCACCGCGAGCTTCCTCGGCGCGTCGAACCTCATCCCGGTGGAGCTGATCCAGCCGGACGGCACCCGGGTCCGGCTCGGCGACCGCGAGCTGGCCGCCGACCCGTCCGGGTCGATCCGGGCGGGGCAGCCGGTCGCGCTCGGCGTGCGGCCCCACCGGATCGGTATCACCGCGGTGGACGCCCCCGGCGCACTGCCCGCGGTGCTGCGTGGTGTCCAGTGGCGTGGCACGGGCTTCCGGCTCGACCTGGAGTTGTCGCATAACGGCGACGAGGTGCGGGCCGAGGTGCCGGACGTCGAGGGGCTGCCGAACGTGGGGGAGAAGGTCGGAGTGTCCATTCCGGACGGTTGCCCGCTGGTGGGTATCGGATGACCGGCCTCGCGCTGGCCGCCGCGACGACACCGGCGCGGCGGCAGGAGAAGCACCGGCGCCATGGCTGGCTTCTGCTGCCGCCGGTGCTCGTCCTGCTCGGCTTCTTCGGCTATCCGCTCGTGCTGGTCGTCCTCCAATCCCTGGACGCATCGACACGGTTCGGGCTGTCGGTGTGGCTGGACGTCCTGGGCTCGGCGGAATTCCGGGACGCCGCCTGGAAGACCGTCGCACTCGCGCTCGGCGCCACCGCGGGTTGCGTGGTGCTGGGGACCTTCCTCGCGCTGGTGATCGCGTTCGTGCCGTTCCCCGGCGCGCGGACACTTTCGCGGCTGGTGGACACCGTGCTCGCGTTCCCGTCGTTCCTCATCGCGCTCGCGTTCACCTTCATCTACGGCAGCGCGGGGATACTGGGCGCGGGCGGGTTCCTGTACTCGCCGTTCGGGATCCTGCTGGCGGAGATCACCTTTTACACGCCGTTCGTGATGCGGCCGGCGCTCGCCGCGTTCGGCCAAGTATCTTCGGCACAGATGGAGGTCGCGGCCAGTCTCGGCGCGAAACCCGGACGCGTGCTGCGTCAGGTGATCCTGCCGGAAGCCCTGCCATCACTGGCCTCCGGAGCCTGCCTGACCATGCTGCTGGCGATGAACGAGTTCGGCATCGTGTTGTTCCTCGGTGCGAAGGACGTCACGACGCTGCCGATGCTGGTCTACGGCAAGGGGATCGTCACGTTCGACTTCCCGCAGGCGTGTGTCATCGCGGTGGTCAACGTCGTGTTCTCCCTTGCCCTGTATGGAACCTACCGGCGATTGGCGAACGGAGGCGGCCGTGCTGCTGTGGACAAGGCGTAGCCGGATTTTGCTGTGGGCGGTGTTCGCGGTGCTGTTCGTCGCGATCGTGCTGGCGCCGTTGCTGATGATCGTGCTGGCGTCGGTCGCCGGGAACTGGACGGGTCTGCTGCCGGGCGCGCTCACCGGCTCGAATTTCGCGCAGGCGCTGTCCGGGGAGACGTTCGCGAGCCTCTCGGTGAGCATCCAGACCGGCGTCATCGCCTCGGTGGTGTCGGTGGTGCTGGGGACGTGGGCCGCACTCGCGTCGCAGGCCGCGGCTCCCCGGCTGAAGAAGGCCGTCGACACCCTGTTCCACCTGCCGATCGCGGTCCCGTCGGTGGTACTGGGCCTGGCGTTGCTGGTCGCGTTCAGCCGTCCGCCGCTGGCCTTCAACGGCACGCGCTGGATCGTGCTGCTCGGGCACGTGATGATCCTCCTGCCGTTCTCCTACAGCACCGTGTCCGCCGCGATCGCGCGGATGGATCCGCTGCTGGCGCAGGCCGCGGCGAGCCTCGGGGCGGGGCCGGTCCGCGTGCTGCTGCGGGTGCGGCTGCCGGTGCTGCTGCCGTCGATTTCGGCGTCGGCGAGTCTCGCGCTGGCCATGTCGATGGGTGAACTGGGCGCGACGATGATGCTGTACCCGCCGGACTGGCGCACCCTGCCCGCGAGCATTTTCGCGCTCACGGACCGGGGACAGGTGTTCCTGGCGTCGGCGAGCACCGTGTTGCTGCTGGCCGTCACGCTCGCCGGGGTGGTGCTCCTCGGACTGGCCCGCGGCCGCGGGACACAACGGTGATGCAACCGTTTGCCTGCTTCGTTCCGTCTTGCCGCCATGAAGAACGCAGCGAAGACGCTGGGCGCGGGGCTCGTGCTCGCCGCGACGGCCGCCTGCGGCGCGGGCGGCCCCGGAGCACCGGCGAACACGAGCACCCCTCCGGTCGTCACCACACCGTCGGATCTGCCCACCTCACTCCCGGCGAGCCCGCCGGTGGCGAAACCGCCGATGTCACGGCCGACCGTCGGCCCGCCGCCCTCGGACAAAATGCTGCCGCCGTCTCAGGTCGACGCCAAGGTGCCCGCGCAAGTCAGCGCCGAGGAAGGCGCGCTCGTGAAGGTGCACGTCGAGCTGAGTGGCTGTGACGAGGCGGCGGTGAATCTCGCC
This sequence comes from Amycolatopsis sp. NPDC051071, assembly GCF_040682875.1. Taxonomy (NCBI): domain Bacteria; kingdom Bacillati; phylum Actinomycetota; class Actinomycetes; order Pseudonocardiales; family Pseudonocardiaceae; genus Amycolatopsis; species Amycolatopsis sp. NPDC051071. The sequence continues at coordinate 17,888 of NZ_JBFBBY010000067.1, forward strand.
GAGCAGAACCCGCGGCGGGTCGTGATCAAGGTGAAGATCGAGCACGGCAAGCCGGGGCAGATGTGCCCGCAGATGATCCGCTACGCCGTCCTGCCGGTGCCGCTCGCGGAGCCCATCGGGCCGCGGGCCGTAGTGCTGGAAGCGGGTTGAGATCATGTGCAACCCCACAGCGGCCTCGTTCCGTCCTAGCCACATGAGGTACTTAACGAATGTCATCGGCCTTGGCCTGATCGTCGTTGCGGTATCCGCTTGCGGGGCGCAGAACCAGGCAGCGGCACCCGCGGCCGGACCCGGTAGCGGCACCCTGAGTACCGTCCCGCCGTCACCGTCCGCCCCGCCTTCGCCGTCGCCCGCGCCGGGGACCCAGCCCGGTATCCCCGGGGCGCCGCGGCTGGAGGTCCCGGAAGGCAGCACCAAGCTGCCGGACAAGCAACTCGACGCGGCGGCGCTCCCGGCGGACTACCCGCGTGAGGTGTACACCAGCAACGGCGGGACGATCCTGAACATCCGCGGCCAGGAAGGCGGCTGCGGGCACGCGACCGCGGAGGCCGCGCAGCAGGACGGGACCCGGGTCACCGTCAACCTGACCGAACTGAAGGGCCAGACCGGCCAGATGTGCACCATGGACATCCGGTATCCGGTGATCTCGGTGGCGCTCGCGGCGCCGCTGGGGGAGCGGACCGTGGTGCTGAAGCAGATGCGGTGACACTCACTTGTGTCAGGAAAGGGTCTTTCAAGACAAAAACGTCTTGAAGGACCCTTTCCTGACACTCGGGTCTAGCGGAAGCTGATCTGCAGCACCGGTTCCGAAGTGGCCTCGAAGAAGTCGTTGCCCTTGTCGTCGATGACGATGAACGCGGGGAAGTCCTCGACCTCGATCTTCCAGACCGCCTCCATCCCCAGTTCCGCGTATTCGAGGACGTCGACCTTCTTGATGCAGTCCTGCGCGAGGCGCGCCGCCGGGCCGCCGATCGAGCCGAGGTAGAAGCCGCCGTGCTCAGCGCACGCCGCCGTCACCTTCTTGGACCGGTTGCCCTTCGCCAGCATCACCAGCGAGCCGCCCGCGGCCTGGAACTGCTCGACGTAGGAGTCCATCCGGCCGGCCGTCGTCGGGCCGAAGGAGCCCGACGCGTAGCCCTCGGGCGTCTTCGCCGGGCCCGCGTAGTACACCGGGTGGTCGCGAAGGTACTGAGGCATCTCTTCACCCGCGTCGAGCCGCTCGGCGATCTTCGCGTGCGCGATGTCGCGGGCGACCACGAGCGGGCCGGTGAGGGACAGGCGCGTTTTCACCGGCAGCTGCGAGAGCTGAGCGCGGATCTCGGCCATCGGGCGGTTGAGATCGACGGTCACCACCTCGTCGGACAGGTCGTCCTCGGTGACGTCCGGCAGGAACCGCGCCGGGTCGCGCTCCAGCTGTTCCAGGAAGACACCGTCCGCGGTGATCTTCGCCTTCGCCTGGCGGTCGGCCGAGCACGAGACGGCGACGCCGACCGGGCACGACGCGCCGTGGCGCGGCAGGCGGATCACACGTACGTCGTGGCAGAAGTACTTGCCGCCGAACTGCGCGCCGATCCCGAACTGGCGCGTCATCTCCAGCACCTGCTGTTCGAGGTCGACGTCGCGGAAACCGTGACCCAGCTCGGAACCCTCGGTGGGCAGGTCGTCGAGGTAGCGGGCAGAAGCCAGCTTCGCGACCTTCAGGTTGAACTCCGCCGACGTGCCGCCGACGACGATCGCGAGGTGATACGGCGGGCAGGCGGCGGTGCCGAGGCTGCGCAGCTTCTCGTCGAGGAACCTCGCGAGCCGCTTCGGGTTCAGGACCGCTTTCGTTTCCTGATAGAGGAAAGTCTTGTTCGCGCTGCCGCCGCCCTTGGCCATGAACAGGAATTCATAGCTAGGGACTTCGGACTGACCGGCTGTGTCGTCCTTGTGATAGAGCTCGATCTGCGCGGGCAAGTTGGTGCCCGTATTGCGCTCGTCCCAGAAATTCACCGGCGCCATCTGCGAATAGCGGAGATTCAACTCCTGATAGGCGTCGAAAATGCCCCGCGACAGCGCGCGTTCGTCGTCGGCTCCGGTGAGCACGCCTTCACCGCGTTTGCCGATCACGATCGCGGTGCCGGTGTCCTGGCACATCGGGAGGACGCCGCCGGCGGAAATCGCCGCGTTGCGCAGCAGGTCCATCGCGACGAAGCGGTCGTTGCCGCTGGCTTCCGGGTCGTCGACGATCGCGCGCAGCTGCGCCAGATGTGACGAGCGCAACAGATGCTGGATGTCGGTGATCGCGACCTTGGCGAGCTCGGTCAGCGCCTCGGGCTCGACCTTGAGGAACTTCCGGCCCGCGGCCTCGACGACCTCGACACCTTCGGTGCTGATCAGCCGGTACTCGGTGTGGGTGTCCTTCGCGAGCGGAAGGACTTCAGTGTGCTGGAACGTGGTGGGCGCCACTGCGCAGGCTCCTTTGCCGGCATCGGGAACCCGCCCACGGTACAAGGCCGGGCCCGAGTGACCGGCGCCACGCCCGGGGTCGAGGTCGTGGTCGGGGCCGGGGTGGGCGGCGGGGTGGGCGGCACCACGCCCAGGGTCGGGCCGGGGTGGGCGGCGGAGTGTCATGAGGGGTCCCCATAGGGCGAAAAACGTCCTATGGGGACCCCTCATGACATCCGGGAGCGCGAAGGTTAGCGGAATGCAATTCGCAGCTTGTTTTTGTGGCCGCTCGCCACAAATTAGTTCGGGAGGCCGGGCCCACCCCGACGGACCCGACCTCCCGGGGAAAGCGATCCGGGCGCGAACACCCGACCGCGAAGACTTATTACCTGCTCGACGGTCTCGTGACACAGGTCATAAGTCAACGCTGCCGAACGGGTGTCACTTTTACCGCGCCGAAAGGCGCAATGAGGACTACGAAGCGTAGGCGCGCAGGCGGTCGGCCCGCTCACCCTGACGAAGCTTCGACATGACCTCTCGCTCGATCTGCCGAACGCGCTCACGGGAGAGCCCGAAGAACTTGCCGATCTGGTCGAGTGTGCGCGGCTGACCGTCGTCGAGGCCGTAGCGCAGGCGGATCACCTGCGACTCCCGGTCGTCCAGCGTCGCGAGCACGCGGCGCAGGTCGTCCTGCAGCAGACCGGAGATCACGGCGCTCTCGGCGTCGGTCGCCTCGGAATCCTCGATGAAGTCACCGAGCGGGGCGTCCTCCTCGGTGCCGACCGGCATGTCGAGGCTCACCGGGTCACGCGAGTGGTCGAGCAGATCGGAGATCTTATGCGCCGGGATACCCGATTCGGCGGCCAGTTCGTCGTGCGTGGCGTCGCGTCCGAGCTGCTGGTGCAGGTCGCGCTTGATACGGGCCAGCTTGTTCACCTGTTCCACCAGGTGGACCGGCAGCCGGATGGTGCGTCCCTGGTCGGCCATCCCCCTGGTGATGGCCTGGCGGATCCACCAGGTGGCGTACGTCGAGAACTTGAACCCCTTGGAGTAGTCGAACTTCTCCACCGCGCGGATCAGACCCAGGTTCCCCTCCTGGATCAGGTCGAGCAGTGGCATCCCCCGGCCGGTGTAGCGCTTCGCGAGCGAGACCACGAGGCGGAGGTTGGCCTCCAGCAGGTGGTTCTTCGCGACGTGCCCGTCACGCACCAGCGCGACCAGCTCGGAGCGCCGCTTCGGCGTCAGGTTCTCGGCGGTGTCTTTCATATGCTGGGCGAACACACCCGCTTCGATGCGCTTGGCCAGCTCGACCTCGTCGGCGGCGGACAGCAGTGCCGTCTTGCCGATTCCGTTGAGGTACACGCGAACCAGGTCCGCGGCGGGGCTCTGGGCGTCGAGATCCGCGTCGGTCAGCGCCCCCGCGCTGAACGGATCCTGGGTGGATTGCGCCGGGATACGGCGCTCGCGAATCCCGCGCGCTTCGCGTTCGAGAGTCTGGACTGACATTCTGCCTCCCCGGTCACGGGCTGAACGTGCTGCGGTGTGTCCGCCGGATCCGGTTCGGCGTAGCAGGCCCTGTGGAAAACCCGCTACTCCTTGCCGTCCCAGCTTGCCTGGACACTTGGCTCAACGCCGGGAGGTCCCAAAACGTTCCCGGCCGCTATAGGAGAGACGGGCGGCTGACCTGGGGCGTTGCTCGACCAACCCTGAGCTTTTCCTGAGAATGCCCGCGGCCGGGAGAAGGGGAGTGGTCTAGACCTCTAGGAGAAGCGTGAAAGGACCGTCGTTCACGCTGCGGACCGCCATCATGGCCCCGAACCGCCCGGTTTCGACCCGTGCGCCGCGTTCGCGCAGGGCGTCGACGACGGCGGTCACGAGCGGTTCGGCGGTTTCCGGCCGGGCGGCCGCCGTCCACGACGGACGGCGGCCTTTGCGGGTGTCCCCGTAAAGAGTGAACTGGCTTACGACAAGTAGGGGAGCGCCGGTGGTGGCACAGGACTCTTCGTCACGAAGTATGCGAGCTTCGTGCAGTTTGCGGGCCATCGTGGCCGCCTTTTGAACGTCGTCGTCGACGTGGATTCCCAGCAGTACCAGCAATCCCGGCTCGTCGATGGCGCCGGTCACCTCGTCGCCGACGGTCACGCTCGCTTCCGTGACCCGCGCCACCACCGCCCGCATCAGGAGGCCGGGAGCAGCATGCCGTGGCGGATGAGTTCGCGGACGACGGGCAGCGCGGCGGCGGCCAGTTCCTCCGGTTCCAGGCCCTGAGCGGCCGCCAGAAGGACGATCAGATCCTCCAGCGGCAGCGTGCCACGGCAACCGGCGAGCAGCCGCGTCGCGAGTTCGTCGACCTCATGCGACCAGCCGGGGCCGTCGGTGCGGTGCAGCCGCCGGACGGTCGTGGCCCAGCCCTCGTCGCCCGGCTCGGCGACGCTCTCCAAAAGGACGCTTTCCGGGACCCGGAAACGGACATCGAGGAGGGAATCCCCGTTGGCGCGCAGCCATTCCACCCGGTCCAGCCAGTTCGCCGCCTCGGCACCCAGCGGGTCGTCGTAGGCCTGACGGAGGTCTTCGCACACGATCGTCGGCGTCGCACCGGACGCACGCCGGAGGGTGACGAAGCCGAAACCGATGCCCTGGACGTCGTTTTCGGCGAACCAGTCGAGCCAGGCGCCGGATTTCGCCCGTCCCTCGGGGGAGCGGGGGTCGATTCCCGCGTCGCGCAGCCACGTGCCGACGTACAGGCCCGGATCCGCGATGTCCCGCTGCACGAACCACGCGTCGGTTTCGGCCGGCAGCCAGCGGGTCACCCGGTCGCCCCAGTCCTCGCCCTCGACGTGCAGCCAGGACGCCAGGAGGTGGCCGGTGCCACCATCGTTGAGGAAACCGGGCAGCTGCCGCACCACGAGCGCGCTGGCGTCGTCGCCGGCGAGACCGGAGTCACGGTAGGTGTAGTCCACTCGCGGCGGGCCGACCACGAACGGCGGATTGCAGACGATTTGGTCGAAGCGGCGCCGCGCGACCGGGGTGAACCATTCACCCTGGAGTAGTTCGACGTCCAGTTCGTTGAGCCGGAAGGTGGCCGCGGCGAGTGCCAGCGCGCGGGCTGAGAGGTCGGTCGCGGTGACCTTCTTCGCGTGGCGGGTGGCGTACAGGGCCTGGATGCCGGTCCCGGTGCCGACGTCGAGCAGGCTGCCGACCTCGCGACGGCTGGTGGCGCGGACCAGGCTGAGCGAGGCGTGCCCGACACCGAGCACATGGTCCTCGGGCACCGTCCGCCCGAGGATGTCGGCATCGAGGTCCGAAACGACCCACCACGAGCTCTCGTCGTCACCGTGCGGGCGGATGTCGAGACCGGCCCGGTATCCGCCGGCCTCGGCGACGAGCAGCGTCGCGGCGACGGCGTCGTCCAGTGAAAGCGGCGAGAAGGCGGCTTCGGTCTCCTTCTCCGGCTCGGTCGTGCCCAGGAGGAACAGCCGGATCAGCGTGCCGAGCTCCCCGGCGTCGCGGGTGGCCCGGTAGGCCGGTTCGGGCTCGCCGCGGCCGAGTGCGGCACTCGCCGGACCGAGGGCGTCGAGCACACCGTCGGCGTCGTAACCCGCCCGGTGGAACGCGTCCCGCAGCCTCGCGCAGACGTCGTCGGACAGGTCGGGAAGGGCCGCTTGTGTGCTCACGGTGGGTAATACTGCCAGGATGGAGTCGTGAGCCTCGAAAGTGTCCTGGCACCGCTGCAGGCGGCGCTGCCCGGATGGGAAGACCTGTACACCGACCTCCACCGGCACCCGGAGCTGTCGTTCGCCGAAACCCGCACCGCCGCCGAACTGGCGCGGCGCCTGGAGGCCGACGGTTACGAGGTGCACACCGGCATCGGGCGCACCGGCGTCCTCGGCGTGCTGCGCAACGGGCCCGGCCCGAAGGTGATGCTGCGCGCCGACATCGACGCGCTGCCGGTCGAGGAGAAGACCGGGCTGCCGTACGCGAGCACGGCGCGCGGGATCGACGCCGACGGCCGCGAGGTGCCGGTGATGCACGCCTGCGGCCACGACATGCACGCCACCTGGCTCTCCGGTGCCGCTTCGCTGCTGTCCGCCGGGCGCGAGCATTGGTCCGGCACGCTGATGGTCGTCTTCCAGCCGGGGGAGGAGGCGGGTGACGGCGCCGTCGGGATGGTCCGCGACGGGGTCTTCGAACCCGCCGGCAAACCGGACATCGTCCTCGGCCAGCACGTCGTCCCCGGTCCGGCGGGCTGGGTGCTGACCAGGCCGGGCGTGATCATGGCCGCCACCGACGCGCTCCGCGTCACGCTGTATGGCCGGGGCGGGCACGGCTCGCGCCCGGAGACCACCGTGGATCCCGCCGTGCTGGCCGCGTCCGTGGTGCTCAAACTGCAGACGATCGTCTCGCGGGAGATCTCCGCGACCGAGTCGGCGGTGGTGACCGTCGGGTCGCTGCACGTCGGCACCGCGCACAACATCATCGCCGACCACGCCGTCCTCGAAGTCAACATCCGCTCCTTCGACCAGGCGGTGCGGGAGAAGGTCGTCGCGGCCGTCGAGCGGATCGTGCACGGCGAAGCGGCCACCGCGGGCGCGCCGAAGCCGCCCGACATCGAGCGTATCGGCGCTTTCCCGGTCACCGAGAACGACGACGCGGCCACCGCCGAGCTCACCGCGGCCTTCCATGACCACTTCGGCGAGGGCCGCGTCATGCCGGCGCCACTGGTCACCGGCAGCGAGGACTTCAGCGAGTTCGGCCGCGCGGCCGGGGTACCGTCGGTGTTCTGGCTGGTCGGCGGGCTGGACGCGGAGACCGTGGTGAACGCGATTTCGGCAGGCCGGTTCGAACAGGACGTCCCGTCGAACCACTCGCCGCTTTTCGCGCCGATCCCCCATCCGACGCTTTCAGCCGGCGTCGAAGCGCTCGTGGTCGCGGCTTGGCACCGGCTCACCCACCCGGGTGTCGGATGAGCCCGGCGAGTGGGAACATGGAAGCCGGAGGTGGTGCTGTGAACGCGCCCGCCCACGGTCCCGAACCGAGGGAACCCGCTCCGGTGCTGATCACCGAAGCCGCCCCGTCCTACGAAGACCAGCTCGCCAAGCGGAAGCGGAAGTACATCATCATGATGTCGTTCCGCATCCCGTGCCTCATCCTCGCCGGGATCTTCTATCAGACCTGGTGGCTGGCACTGGCGCTGATCGCCATCTCGATTCCGCTCCCGTGGATCGCCGTCCTGGTGGCCAACGACCGGCCGCCGCGCAAGAGCGAGTCCGTCAACCGGTACCAGGCCGAACCGACCCGCATCGAGGGCGGCAACCATCAAGTCATCGAAGGCGGCTGACGCGCTTCGAGAGTTGTGAGTCGCGAGTCGGTTATCGAGGGGTTTGGCAAAGGTGGCGTGACGGGTTCACCGGCGGCGCGGACTCTTCAGGGGCCCGACACCGCACTCACGTGCTCAGAGACGTAACTCGCGTGCTTGAAGCGGGATCTCGCGTGCTCAGAGACGTAACTCGCGTGCTTGGAGACGAGACTCGCGTGCTCAGACTCCGCACACCTGAGTTCGGCGTCCAGCACGTGAGATCCCTCTTCAAGCACGCGAGTTGCGTGCTCAAGCACGCGAGATCCCTCTTCAAGCACGCGAGTTGCGTGTTCAAGCACGCGAGTCACGCCTTCGCCCTGGCCGCCGACCCCGCGAATAAGTCGGTCACAGCGAGCCCGGGCACCACGCCACGTTTGCCTTGCCCCTCAATAGAACCCGCGTTGCCACCCACGACCCCAGCAGCCACGGTCAGGGCTGCGGACCCACCTTCGCGACCGCACGGGCACCGAGGCGCGTACCGGCCCGAAGCACCTCCACGGGCGACTCGCCGCGCAGCCAAGCCGCCAGCACACCGGCGTCGAAGGCATCCCCGGCCCCGGTGGAATCGACGCATTCGGCGGGCTGCGACGGCACCGAGGTGATGGTGCCGCCCGCGTCCACCCAGCTGGCGCCGTCGAGACCGGCGGTGACCACGACCTCACCCACGTAACCCAGCAGTTCCGTCGCCGCCGCCGGATCGCTCGACCCGGTCAGCGCGATCAGTTCGCTGGTGTTGGGCATCAGCAGGTCGACGCCGCGCACGTCGTCGAGGAACGCCGCCGGATCGGTGATCAGCGTGGCCGCCTGCGGGTCGACCGACGTCGTCAGCCCGGCCTTCTTCGCCGCCGCCAGCGCGGCGAGCGCCGCGGGCCGAGAGGAGGGCTGCAGCAGGACGTAGCCCGAAAGGTGCAGGTGGCTCGCCCCGGTCAGCGCCTCCTCGGTGATGTCGGAGGGGCTGAACCTCGAATTCGCGCCGCGGTCGGCGAGCATGCTCCGCTCACCGGCACCGTCGACGAGCACCACGACGCAGAACGTCGGCTCGTCGGGATCGACCGCGAATTCGCAGCGGACCCCCGCCGTCTCCAGTTCGCTCCGCACCATGCGGCCGCCGGAATCGTCGCCGATCCGCGCGATCAGCGTGGTCTCCGCGTCCTCGGTCCGCAGCCACAGCGCGGTGTTCGCGCCCGCGCCGCCACTGGTGAAGTGGACCTTCGCCCGGATGTCGCCGCCGTGCGGGATCGGGCCTTCGTGCCGCGCGACGACGTCGAGACCGACATCGCCGACGACGACGATCCCACTGCTGCCGCTCATGCCGCTTTCCCGGCGAGCGCGACGGCCACCTGGGTGGCCAGTTCCGCGTTGGACAGCACCAGTGCTTCGTTCGCATCGAGGCTCACACCGCCGCTCGCGGTGTGGAAGTGCTCCAGCAGCACCGGCGTGACGTCCTTGCCGTGCACTCCTCGCGCCCGCAGGAGTTCCAGCCCTTCGGCGAGCAGCCGGTCGTGCAGTTCTTTGTCCATTTCGGACGCTTCGGGGATCGGATTCGCCAGCAGCACCCCGGAATCGGCGTGCGTCCGGTGTGCGGCGATGACCGCCGCGGCCTGCTCGGCGTCGTCGACCCGCCATGGCACCTCGTAACCCGAGGAGCGAAGGTAGAACGCGGGGAACTCGCCGGTGCGGTAACCCAGCACCGGCACCGAGTTGGTCTCCAGCACTTCGAGCGTCGCCGCGATGTCGAGCACCGACTTCACGCCGGAGCAGACGACCGTGGTCGGCACCTTCGCGAGTACGCCGAGGTCCGCCGAGACGTCCCAGCTTCGCGTCGCGCCCTGGTGCACGCCGCCGAGGCCGCCGGTGGCGAACATGCCGATCCCGGCCGCGGCCGCCAGTGCCGCGGTGCTCGCGACCGTCGTCGCCCCGGAACGGCCGAGTCCGACGGCCGGGCCGATGTCGCGCAGGGAGAGCTTGTCCAGGTCCGCGCCGGGCGCGCAGACGCGCTCCAGCTGCTCGCCGGTGAGCCCGGCCAGTGGCACGCCGTCGAGGACGGCGATGGTCGCGGGCACGGCACCGCCGTCCCTCACGACCCGCTCCAGCCGCCGGGCGACTTCGAGGTTGCGGCCGGGCGGGAGACCGTGGGAGAGGATGGTGCTCTCCAGTGCGACGACGGGGTCACCGTCGGCGAGGGCGGAGGCGACCTCTTCGTGAAGGGACAGTTGCGGAGTCACGAACGAACATCATCGGTGATGTGGGTCCGCGTCACGCCATCGGGTCAGTTCGCCCGCGAGGTTCTCCCGCGCCTTGCTCTCCCAGCGTGCCCGCCCGATCTCGCTGCGGTACAACCGCGGCCGGTCGAGCAGGTTCGTCAGGACGGCGACGCGTCCGGCGCGCCAGTCCTCGTCGGAGTAAATCGAGTACTCCTCCCGGACGCCGCGCGCGTACTCCTCGTAGGTGGCTTTGTCGGCGCCGAGGACGGCGAGGTCCGCGTCGAGCAGGGCGGTGGCGAGGAGGTCGTCGTCCGGGGCGGAATGCGTGATCGTGCACAGGACCAGGTCCTCCGCACGGGTGATCGCGTTCTCGGGGACACCGGCGGTGGTGAGTTCGTCGCGGGTCCAGGCCGCGCTGGCCCGTTCGTCCTCGCCGGGCCGGGCGTCGTAGACGACGTCGTGCGTCCAGGCGGCGATGGCGACGAGGGCCCGTTCGCGGGCGCCCAGGCCGAAAGCGACGGCGAGGGCCCCGCTGTCACGGGCGACGGCCTTGGCGTGCCGGAGGTCGTGGTAGCGCCGGTGCGGCTCGCGGTAGCGGGCTTCGAGGTCGTTCCAGGCGACGGCGGCGATCAGGTGGTCGCCACCGAGCCGCGCGATGGCTGTCGGCCAGTCCATCAGTCGAAGATCCCTCGTGTCTTGGCCACTTCGTGCAGCCAGCCCTCGATCTGCGGCTCCCATTTGACCCGCTCCAGCGCGGCGTGGTCGACCTTGAACAAGCCGAGGAACTCCTGTCCGCGCCCGCCGAAGCCGCCGCTCTTGGACACCCGGACCCGTTTGGTCACCTCCAGCACGACCTGTGTCTCCGCGGCCGAGGACAGGAAGGTCACCGCCACGGAGGTGAAGACACTCGTGAACCGGGACGACGGGGTGAAGCGGATCTCCTGGAAGAACGGCAGCTGCTGGGTGGCGCCGTTGACCCGGCCGCGTTCCAGCACGGCTTCACGGAAGACGAACCCGATCCGGCTGAACGCGTCGAGGACGCGCTTCTGCGCGGGCAGCGGCTCGATCGCGGCACCGTCGACGTCGACCGGGTCGGTGACGGAGTTCGCGATGTCGAGGCTGGTCTGCAGGCCGACGGCCATCCCGTGGAGTGGTTTGCCGAAGACGCTGGAGACCGGCGTCTCCCAGGGCAGCGCGACCTCGAACGGGATCCGGACCTGCTGGCCCGGCGCGACCCGCTCGCGCCCCGCCAGCTGCTGGCTGCCGAATTCGAGGTCTTCGAACTCGGGGGCGCGCTCGTCCGGCGTCTGGACGCGGGCGAGCAGCTTCACCGAGAGACCGTTGATCTCTTGATCGACTTCGCCGCCGAGCAGCAGGACTTCGCCGCGCAGGGGACGGCCGGGGGAGACCGTGCGGTCGAGCAACCGGGCGTCGATCTTCGCTCCGCCCGAACCGAATGTCGCGAGCACCTTCTGGAACATGGGCGAGATCCTGCCAGGTCCCCGGGAGGCGCAGGAGGATTTGGGGCATTATGGAGGGGTGAGCACACAGACCCTTCCGAAGCCGGATACCCGTCCCGAGGGCACCGACGGCACCGATGACGACGCGCCGAAGATGTTCCACTACGTGCGGAAGAACAAGATCGCCGAAAGCGCGGTCATGGGCACGCACGTCGTGGCGCTGTGCGGCGAGGTCTTCCCGGTGACGAAGTCGGCGAAGCCCGGTTCGCCAGTCTGCCCGGACTGCAAGAAGATCTACGAGGGTCTCAAGCCGGGCGACTGACACCTGGCCGTCCGGTGTCCGAAACCGGACAAGATCTGAAAATCCTTCACATGGCGGCTGCCCGTCCCGGTTTTCGCTGGTAATTCAGTACCCGCCAGCGAAACCCCGCCGGGACGGAGCCTTCATGCGTAGAACCGGGATCGTGCTCGCCATCGCCGCGTTGGTCGCGGTCTTCTCACCCGCCGCCGCCCAAGCCGTGACCGGCTGGACGACGGTCGGTTCGGACAACGCCCGCCCGCTCGACGAGGGGCAGGGCCTGGCCACCATCGAACGGCCATCAGGGACGATCTACCGCTACACCGGGATCACGGCCGTCCCGGTGGCGCTCTCGTCGCAAGGCTGGAACCACGTCGGAGACCCTGGCTCGGCCCAGGGCTGGTACGTCGAGCCGTACCAGCGTGACGACCGGGGCGCGAAACTGTTCCGCGTCGAGTCGCCCGGCGGGACATGGGCCAACTACACGCACACGCTGGAACCCTGGGAAGCGAACAACAACTCGTTCGCCGCCGTGACACCCGACGCGCGCTGGCTGGTGGCGGGCGAATGGGGCACGATGGACCGGCTGCTGGTGCATCCGATGCCGGGCGTCGCGCATACGAACCCGTCGGCAAACCTGCCGTACTCGTCCGCGATCCGGCTCGACCGGCCGGTGCGGGACATCCAGGGCTGCGACTTCGTCACCGCGACGCGGCTGCTGTGCTCGTCCGACGACCCAGAGGGTTCGCTGTTCGGGACGACCAAGCCACTGCTGCAGGTCGATCTCTCCGGTGCGCTTTCCGGTTCGGACGTGACCGGGCGGGTGACGTCGCTCGGGCAACTGCCATTGAAGAGCACCTGCGGCGGGAACTTCGAGACCGAGGGCATCGACGTCGCCGCCGACGGGACGCTGCGGGTCGTGGTGCTGTCGCCGTCGTGGTGTGTGGCGTTCGACAGCAAGACTTGGCGGTTCCGGAAGGCGTGACTCGCGTGCTCAAACCCGGAACACGCCAAGCACGCGAGTCACGGGTTCCGGGTGACGGCGGCCGGGGCGACCAGGAGCGAAAGGCACGCCGGGCGCCCACCCAGGCCCCGGCGTGCCGTTCCCCCACCCCCGGGTCTACGAGGTCGGCTCGGGTGTCAGCGTCTCGGAAGCCGGGGCCTCCGAAGCGTGACGTCCTCGCCGAGCCTCCTTCTTCGCGCGACGCTTCTCTTTCCGCGTCTCGACCATCGTGTACAGCGTCGGCACCAGGATCAGCGTCAGCAGGGTCGAGCTGACCAGCCCGCCGATGACCACGATCGCCAGCGGCTGGCCGATGAACCCGCCCTGGCCGGTCAGGCCCAGCGCCATCGGGACCAGCGCGAAGATGGTCGCGGCCGCGGTCATCAGGATCGGCCGCAGCCGCCGCCTGCCGCCCTCGACCACTGCGTCGGCGACGGTCATCCCCGACGCCCGGTACTGGTTGATCAGGTCGATCAGCACGATCGCGTTGGTGACCACGATGCCGACGAGCATCAGCATCCCGATCAGCGCGGGCAGGCCCAGCGCGGTGCCGGTGGCCAGCAGCAGCCCGATCGCGCCGGTCGCCGCGAACGGGATCGACACCAGCAGGATCAGCGGCTGGAGCAGGCTGCGGAACGTCGCGACCATGATCAGGTACACGATCGCGACCGCGGCCAGCAGCGCGAGGAACAGGTTCCCGAAGGCCTCCTGCTGGTCCTCGCTGACGCCGCCGAGTTTGTACGCCGCGCCACCGCTGAAGGTCAGACCGTCCAGTTTGGACTGGATGGTCCGCGTGGTGGCGGTCAGGTCCGCGCCGGTGTTCTTGGCGGTGACCGTGGTGCTCAGCTCACCCGAGGTGCGGTGCACCGCGGCGGGGCCGTCCACAGTGGACACAGTGGCGACGGAGTCCAGCCGGACGACGCCGGTGGCACCCGGGATCGGCAGCGCCTTCACCGCGTCCACCGAAACCGGGGCGGTGCCCGCGCGCAGCACGATGTCCGTGCGCTGCCCGTCGACCGGAAGCTGCGTCACCGTGCGGCCGGCGATGGCCTGGTTCGCGATCTGGCCGATCGTCGTCGCCGAAAGCCCGCTCGCGGCGGCCTTGGCGGCGTCGACCTCGACCTGCACCCGCGGTGAGCCCTGCGCGAGGTCACTGGTCACCTCGGTCAGGTCCGGCACCGTGGACAGCGCCTGGCGGACCTGCTCGGCGGCGGGTTTCAGCGACGCCTCGTCGGGGGCGGTGACGGTGATCGAAACCCCGTCGGAGTTGAACCCGGACGCGTCCGCGCCGACCTTGACCTCACCGAGTCCCGGCCCGCTCAGCTTGCCGCGCAGCCGGTCCGAAAGCGCGTCGAGGTCGGTGTCCTTGGCGACGGTGACCGAGATGCTGGTCGCCGTCCCGCCACCGCCGAAGAAGCCGCCTCCGCCGATGCTCACCTGGTAGGTCTCGACGGCGGGTTCGGCGGCGAGCGCCTGTTCCACCGCGCCCGCTGCCTTCTCCTTGGCCTCGGAACTGGTGCCCGGCGGCAATTTCTGCGAAAGGTTCAGTGTCGTGCCGCCGGACTGGTCGAGGAAGTTCGTGTTCAGCTGCGACGCCAGCCCGACCGTGCCGCCGAAGATGATCAGCGCCAGCAGCACCACGGTGACCCGGCGCCGGGTGGCGAACTTGATCACCGGCACGTAGCCGCGCTGCAGCGGCCCGCGGCGTTCCTTGTCCTCCGCGGCCTGCCGCGTGAGCTTGGCCTCTTCCTCGTTCGCGGGCGTCTTGGGCGGCTTGAGGAACCAGTACGCGAGCACCGGCACGATCGTCAGCGAGACCAGCAGCGACGCCAGCAGCGCCACGGTGACCGTGATCGCGAACGGCGAGAACAGCTCGCCGACGAAACCGCCGACGAAGGCGATCGGCAGGAACACCGCGACCGTGGTCAGCGTGGACGACGTCACCGCGCCCGCCACCTCGCGGACGCCGTCGAGGACCGCGCGTTCCTTTTCCTCGCCGTACGCCAGATGTCGTTTGATGTTCTCCAGCACCACGATCGAGTCGTCGACGACCCGGCCGATCGCGATGGTGAGCGCGCCGAGGGTGAGCAGGTTCAGCGACAGATCGCCGGTCCACAACGCGAGCAGCGCCACGACCACCGACAACGGGATCGACACCGCCGTCACGAGCGTGGAACGCAGCGACAGCAGGAACAACAGGATCACGATGACCGCGAACGCCAGGCCGAGCAGTCCCTCGGTGGTCAGCCCGCTGATCGCGTCCTTGACCGGGGTGCCCTGGTCGAATACGACGCTCATCTCGGCGCCGATCTTCTTCGACAGCTCGGGCAGCTTGTCCCGCACCGAATCCGAGATCGCGACCGCGTTCCCGTTCTCCACCATGGTGATCGACAGTCCGAGGCTCGGCTTGCCGTTGGTCCGCGTGATCGACGTCGCCGGCGCGAACCCGGCCTGGACGTCGGCGACCTCACCGAGCTTCACCGGCTTCGGCGCCTGAGCGCCGGGGCGCGACCCCGGGGTGGCCGCCGGTGTCAGGTAAAGGTTCTTGATCGTGTCCACTGTGGTGGGTCCGCCGCCGACCTGGACGGTGAGCGTCTTGTCACCTTCGGTCAGCGTCCCGGCCGGGACGGCGGCACCGGCGGTCTGCAGCGTGGTGGCGATCGACGACGGGTCGACGCCCGCCGCGGCCAGCTTCGCGTAGTCCAGCGCGATGGTGACCCGCGGCTGCCGCGCGCCGGTCACGTCGACGTCGCGGACGCCTTCGATCTTGCGTAGTTCCGGCGCGACCTCACTGGTCAGCGCGGGCGCGAGGGCCTGCGGGTCGCCGGTGGTCCCGGCGGCGAGCAGCACCACCGGGAGATCGTCGGTGGACCCCGCCGACACCGACGGTTCGGTGTTCTGCGGCAGCCGCGCCTTGACTCCGTCGACGACACGCTGGATCTGCCCGACGGCGGCGTCGATATCCGTGCCGAACGCGAACCGCGCGGTGATCCGCGACAGTCCCTCCGACGACGTCGAGTTCAGCTCTTCGAGCCCCTTCAGGCCCTGAAGCCCGCCTTCGAGGGGCTCGGTGACCTGCCGGTCGACCGCGTCCGGTGACGCGCCCGCGTACGGCGTGATGATCTGCGCCTGCGGGAACTGCAGCGACGGGAACAGCTGCTGCTTGAGCTGCGGCAGGGCGAAGGCGCCGAAGCCGATCACCACCAGGGCGAGCAGCCCGATGAGACTTCGGTTGCGCAGGCTCAGCCTGGCCAGCGTGGACATGACGGGATCCCCCAGAAAAGAGCTCGAGAACGTTCGGGATACCGCGAGCTTTTCATGGCGGAGGGTGGACTGGATTCACACCACGGGTGGAATCGGGCTACGACTTCGGGATGAGGTCATCCCCATCCGGCGTCAACTTCGCCGTTCTGTCGCCTGATCGGCTTCGCTGTGCGGTTCCTTGTTCACAGACTGTTCTGATTCCTGTTCAGACCGGGAATCGCCGTTTTGGCGAGGACGCCGGAGCGGGACCGTCGTCCGCTCCCACAGTTTGTGGCCCTCTTCGGCGCGGATCCGTTCTCCGGCGCGTTCCATCTCCAGCCGCCGCCACTTCCGGCGCTGGCGTTTGGTCGCCTTCGCGGGCCACAGTTCCTGGATGGCGCTGTTGAAGTACGCGCCGCCGACCACCGCGAGCCCGATGAAGAACATCAGCAGCAGGAACGCGATCGGCGCGGCGAGCGCGCCGTAGGTGTAGCCGGTCTTGGTGATCCAGTTGAGGTAGATCCGCAGGCCGATGCTGGAGAGCAGGAACACGACCATGGCGAGCATCGCGCCCGGCAGCCCGCGGTGCCACGGCAGCCTGCGCGGCAGGGACAGTTTGTACAGCGTCGTCAGCGCCAGCACGATCATCACGGCCAGCACCGGGTAGTACAGCGTGCCGACCCAGTACGACACCGTGTCGCGCCAGTCGTTCGGGAGGAACTGGGGGAGCAGATCCGGCCCGATCGCCAGCAGCGGCAGCCCGACCACCAGGATGACCAGCCCGGCAAGGTACAGCAGCAGTGCGAAGATCCGCTGCCAGACGTCGTTGCGGACGCCGTACTGGTCGTGCGCCACGGTGATCGCGTCGACGAACGACGACATCGCCGACGAACCGGCCCACAGTGAGATCAGGAAGCCGATGGAGACGATCTCGCCCTTGCCGACGAACAGGATGCTGTTGACCGTCGGCTCGATGATGTCGTGGACGGCGTTGTCACTGAAGATCGTCTTGCTGAAGGTGATGATCCGGTCGTGGACCGCGGTGACGACCTCTTGGCCGAACCAGTCACCGACGAAGCCGAGACAGCCGAGGAGGCCGAGCAGCAGCGGCGGAAGCGACAGCGTCTGCCAGAACGCGGCTTCGGCCGCCTCAGAGAAGATGTTGTTTTCCCACGCCTTGTTGAGCGTGCGGCTGAGCAGGCGTAACGGGCCCTTACGGACCTTCGCGACCTCGGCGGCCGCGTCTTCACGGCCGTTCTCCTCGCTCATGCAGCTCCTCCGCCGGCGCCGAGCGCCCTTGACGGGGTCCAGCATGGTCCATGTCCGGGCATTCGGCTCGTCACCCCCGGGTTTTCAGGTGAGTAACCCGACAACGGGGGTGGCGCTTCCGGTGTTCCACGGCGGCGGCGGGTACGCTCTCTGGAGTGCCCTCACCTCAGGCGCCGGCGTCGCGGCCGGGTACCAAAGTGAGGGTTTTCGCTTGTCGGACAACCGGTGAGCAGCGCTTTTGGGTAAGGGAGGGGGTGAACCGGCATGTCGGAAACAGCTGAGCGCAATCGGGGCGAGCTGGGCGCGCCTCCCGCGGCGACGGACAGCACCGCCCGGCCGCTGCGTGCCTGGCAGCGCCGCGCGCTGACGAAGTACCTGACGACGAAACCGAAGGATTTCCTCGCCGTCGCGACGCCGGGCGCGGGTAAGACGGTGTTCGGTCTCCGGATCGCCGCCGAGCTGCTGAGCGACCGGACCATCGAAGCGGTCACCATCGTCGCGCCGACGGAGCACCTGAAGCACCAGTGGGCTGCCTCCGCCGCGGCCGCGGGGATCGCGATCGACTCGAACTTCCGCAACGGCGCCGGCGCGACCTCGCGGGACTACCACGGTGTCGCGCTGACCTACGCGCAGGTCGCGGCTCATCCGACGCTGCACCGCGTGCGCACCGAGAACCGCAAGACCCTGGTCATCCTGGACGAGATCCACCACGGCGGGGACGCGAAGTCGTGGGGTGACGCGATCCGCGAGGCGTTCACGCCCGCGGTCCGGCGGCTCGCGCTGACCGGGACGCCGTTCCGCAGTGACGACTCGCAGATCCCGTTCGTCACCTACGAGCCCGACGGTTCGGGCTTCCAGCGCAGCAAATCCGACCACGCCTACGGGTACGCCGACGCGCTCGCCGACGGCGTCGTCCGGCCGGTCGTCTTCCTCGCCTACTCCGGCGAGGCCTCCTGGCGCACCAGCGCGGGGGAGGAGTTCACCGCGCGGCTCGGCGAGCCGCTGACGGCCGAGCAGAACGCTCGTGCCTGGCGCACGGCGCTCGACCCGTCCGGCGAGTGGGTTCCGGCGGTGCTGCAGGCGGCCGACACGCGTCTCGCGCAGCTGCGCGCCAACGGCATCCCCGACGCGGGCGGCCTGGTGATCGCCACCGACCAGGAGTCGGCGCGCGCCTACGCCAAGATCCTGGAACGCATCTCCGGCCAGAACCCGACGGTCGTCCTCTCCGACGACCCGAAGGCGTCCGGCCGGATCAAGGAGTTCGCCGACTCGACCGACCGGTGGCTGGTCGCGGTCCGGATGGTGTCCGAGGGCGTCGACGTGCCGCGTCTCGCCGTCGGTGTCTACGCCACGAGCGCGTCGACCCCGCTGTTCTTCGCTCAGGCCATCGGCCGGTACGTGCGTTCGCGCAAACCGGGCGAGACGGCTTCGGTGTTCCTGCCGAGTGTGCCGGTACTGCTGGAACTGGCCAGCGAGCTGGAGGCCCAGCGCGACCACGTCCTCGGCAAGCCGCACCGCGAGAAGGAGGGCTGGGACGACGAACTCCTGGCCCAGGCCAACCGCACCGAGGACGAACCGGGCGAGGAGGAGAAGGCGTTCACCTCGCTGGGTGCCTCCGCCGAGCTCGACCAGGTCATCTACGACGGCAACTCGTTCGGCACCGCGGTGTTCTCCGGATCCGACGAGGAGCAGGAGTACCTCGGCCTGCCGGGGCTGCTCGAACCGGACCAGGTCCGCGCGCTGCTGCGGAAGCGGCAGGAGGAGCAGGTCGCCGACGAGAAGCGGCGCAAGCCCAAGGAGCAGGCGCCCGCGGTGCGGTCGCAGTCGGTCAGCGAACGGCTCGGCAGCCTCCGCAAGGAGCTCAACGCACTGGTGGGCGTGCACCACCATCGGACGAGGAAGCCGCACGGCGCGATCCACAACGAACTCCGCCGGATCTGCGGCGGGCCGCCGACCGCGATGGCGACGGTCGAACAGCTCGAAGAGCGGATCGTCACCCTGCGCACCTGGTAGCGCGCCCGCCTCCCCACCTCACGAACGTCATGAGGGGTCCCCATCGGACAAATTTCGTCCTATGGGGACCCCTCATGACATTCCGGGCACCCACCGCGCCAGGCATTCACGACCCTGCGTAAGTGGTGGCGGTCACACTGTCAGCGGACCTAGACTTCGAACGTCTTGCTACGGCCACGTTGCCAAACCGTGTCCATTTGATGTGGCTTAATCGATCCAGCCGTCTTCCGCGAAACCCTTTCGGCGGCATATGTTGTCGCCCACAACATATGCGCGATGGTGCGATCGGTCCGCCTGGATCGCCGCCCGCGAGCAAGATTCGGAAAGGTTCGAGGATGCGCAGCAGAACCCTTACCCTCCTCGCCGCGACGGTGGGCGCCGGCCTGGTGCTCTCCGCCTGTGGCGCCAACTCCGCCGACTCGGGCAGCGGCAACTCCTCGCAGTCCGCCCCCGCCCCTGGCGGTGCCGCCACCGGCGGCAAGGTCGGCGTCATCCTGCCGGAGACCGCCACCTCCGCGCGCTGGGAGTCCTTCGACAAGCCGTTCCTGACCAAGGCGCTCAAGGACGCGGGCTTCGACGCCGACGTCCAGAACGCGCAGGGTGACGTCCAGAAGTTCACCACGCTGGCCGACGGCATGATCGCGCAGAACGTCAAGGTCCTGATCATCGCCGCCATCAACGGCGAGGTCGGCTCGGCGGTCGCCAAGAAGGCGCAGGCCGCGGGTATCCCGACGATCGACTACGACCGGCTGAACCTCGGTGGCAGCTCCGACTACTACGTCTCGTTCGACAACGAGAAGGTCGGCCAGCTGCAGGGCCAGGGCGTCGCCGACGCGCTGAAGGACAAGAAGGGCGCCGAGGTCGTCATGATCGAGGGTGCCCCGACCGACAACAACGCGACGTTGTTCGCCAACGGCCAGAAGTCCGTGCTGCAGCCGAAATTCGCCGGCGGCGACCTGAAGCTCGTCCGTGAACAGGCCATCGACAACTGGGACAACCAGAAGGGTGGTCAGACCTTCGAGCAGATCCTGACCGACAACAAGGGCAAGGTCGACGGCGTCGTCGCCGCGAACGACGGTCTCGCCGGTGCGGTCATCACCGTGCTGAAGAAGAACGGCCTCAACGGCAAGGTCCCGGTCACCGGCCAGGACGCCACCGCGGACGGCCTCATGGCCATCTTGCGCGGCGACCAGTACATGACCGTGTTCAAGCCGATCAAGGAAGAGGCCGAGACCGCCGCGAAGCTCGCCGTCCTGCTCGCCAAGGGTGACAAGGCGGGCGCCGACGCGCTGGCCACCGCCAAGGCGAAGGACCCGAAGGGCAACCGCGAGGTCAAGTCCGTACTCCTCGAGCCGAAGCTGACCACCAAGGACGGTGTCAAGGAGGTCGTGACGCAGGGCTACGTCAAGGCGTCCGAGATCTGTGGTGGCGACCTGGCCGCGGCCTGCGCGACGCTCGGTATCTCCTGACCCGATAAACCCAGACAACCGGGCCGGGACGCGCTCCCCGACGACGCGTCCCGGCCCGGTAACCAGCCGGGAGAATTCGAGAAACCCCCATGAGTGAACCCATCCTCGAACTGAGGCAGCTCAACAAGAGCTTCGGACCGGTCCACGTCCTCCACGACGTGGATTTCGATGTGCGCGCCGGTGAGGTCACCGCGCTGGTCGGCGACAACGGCGCCGGGAAGTCCACGCTGGTCAAGTCGATCGCCGGGATCCACGGCTACGACTCGGGCACGGTGAAGTTCCAAGGCAAGCCGGTGCACATCCACGGCCCGCGTGACGCCGCTGATCTGGGGATCGAGGTCGTCTACCAGGACCTCGCCCTGGCCGAGAACCTCGACATCGTGCAGAACATGTTCCTCGGCCGGGAACGTGGCAGTAAATGGCTGCTCGACGAGGCCAGCATGGAGAAGGCGGCCCGCGAGACGCTCGCCTCGCTTTCGGTCCGCACCGTGAAATCCGTCCGCACCCCGGTTTCGGCCCTCTCGGGTGGGCAGCGGCAGACGGTCGCCATCGCCAAATCCGTGCTCTGGGACTCGAAGGTGGTCCTGCTCGACGAGCCGACCGCCGCACTCGGTGTCGCGCAGACCCGCCAGGTGCTCGACCTGGTCCGCCGTCTCGCGGAACAGGGCCTCGGGGTGGTGCTGATCAGCCACAACATGGCCGACGTGTTCGAGGTCGCCGACCGCGTCGCGGTGCTTTACCTCGGCCGCCTCGTCGCCGAGGTGCACACCAAGGACGTGACCCACGGCCAGGTCGTGGAACTGATCACCGCCGGCCGCTCCGGCGACCTCGGCCTTGCCCGCCCCGAAGCCGCTGTCCTGTGAGTGAGAAAGAACCGGAAATGACTGAGACACCTGCAAAGCCCGCCTCGACGGAGGGGGGCAAGTCGGTGGCAGCCGCGCTCAACCCGTCGGCGGCCATCACGGACTTCGGCATCGACACGACATCGATGTCAACGGGCGAGGCGATCGGTGACTACTTCGCCCGGCTCAAGGCGGGACAGCTGGGTTCGCTGCCCGCGCTGCTCGGCCTGCTGGTGCTGGTGATCGTCTTCGCCTCGCTGTCGGACACGTTCCTGACGATGAACAACATCGCGAATCTGATGGCACAGGGCGCCGGCAAGGCGATCATCGCGATGGGCATCGTGTTCGTGCTGCTGCTCGGCGAGATCGACCTGTCCGCGGGTACCGCTTCCGGTGTCACCGCCGCCGTGCTGGCGATGCACTACGTGCGCAACGGGAACCTGCTTGGCGGGATGGGGAACGGCGTGTTCATCGCGTTCCTCCTGGTGCTCGCGGTCGCCGCGCTGCTCGGGGTGATCCTGCGGATCTGGGCGGGTGTCGGCTTCGCCGTGCTCGCCATCGCGCTGGTGCTCTCGGGAGCCGCGGCCAACCCGTGGATCGAGATCGTGCTCGCGATCAGCGTCGGTGGCGCGATCGGTGTCCTCACCGGATTCCTGGTCTCCAAGATCGGCATGCCGTCGTTCGTCGTGACGCTGGCGCTTTTCCTTGCCTGGCAAGGTGTCATCCTCCAGTTCATCGGTGAGGGCGGCACGCTCGGCATCAGCACCTCCGACGTCCTGTTCAAGGTCGCCAACGGCAATCTGTCCACTGTGGGCAGTTGGGTCCTCTTCCTGGTCGCGGCCGGTGGGTTCGCCGCGGTGTCCTTGGGTCAGCACTTCTCGCGGCTCAAACGGGGTTTGGTCACCCAGCCGACGCCGATGGTGCTGTTCAAGGTCGGCGCGATCGCCGTGGTGGCCGCGGTGGCGACCTATCTGCTGACGCTGAACCGCGCGCCCAACCCGAATATCGTGATCTCCGGCGTCCCGTACGTCGTGCCGATCGTGCTCGGCCTGCTGGTGCTCGGGACCTACGTACTCAACCGCACCCAGTACGGCCGCCACATCTACGCCGTCGGTGGTAACCGCGAAGCGGCCCGCCGCGCCGGTATCAACGTCGAGAAGATCCGCGCCAGCGTGTTCGTCATCTGCTCGGCGGTGGCGGCGATCGGCGCGATCGTCTACTCGTCGAAGGTCGGTTCGGTCGACCCGCAGGCCGGTGGCCTCAACACGCTGCTGTTCGCGGTCGGCGCCGCCGTCATCGGTGGCACGTCGCTCTTCGGCGGCAAGGGCCGGGTGGTCGACGCGGTCATCGGTGGCCTGGTGCTCGCGGTCGTCGAGAACGCACTCGGCCTGCTGAAGCAGTCGGCGGCGGTGGTCAACATCGTCACCGGTCTGGTGCTGCTGCTCGCCGCTTCGGTGGACGCGCTGTCCCGGCGCCGCGCGGCTGCGTCGCCGCGCTGAGTCCGCATGGAATGATGAAGTCCGTGACCAGCACACCCGTTGCACGACCAGACGAGGTGCGCAGGCACAACCGCACGACCTTGCTCCGGTTGCTGCACGTCAGCGGCCCGAGCACCAGGGCGACCCTGGCCACCGAGCTGGGGCTCAACCGCAGCACCATCAAAACCCTCGTCGACGGGCTCGCCGAAGCGGGTGTCGTCGAGGAGCGGGTCCCGAGACCGGGGCGAGGGGCGGGCCGCCCCTCGCTCTTGGTCCTGCCGCAGCCGCACGCGGCGGTGGTGCTCGCGGTCGACCTCCACGTCGAACACGTGGCGATCGCGCTGGTCGGGTTCGGCGGCCAGATCCTCGGGCGCAACAGCTGGAACCTCCGCGGCCGGATGCGGGAGGCAAGCGAGGTGATCACGCACGTGATCGAGTCGACCACCATGCTGGCGGGTGACCTCGGTGTGCAGCCGATCGCGGTGGGCGTGTCCGTGCCCGGCGTCGTCCGCCGGGGGGACGGGCACGTCCACGAGGCGCCCAACCTGCGCTGGACCGATGTCGCGCTCGGGGAACGGCTCGGCAGTGTGCTGCGCGTCCCCATCCTGGTCGGCAACGACGCCGAACTCGGCGCCATCGCCGAACACCTGCGTGGTGCCGCGCGGGGCTCGTCCGACGCCGTGTACGTCTCCGCCGACGTCGGTGTCGGGGGAGGAATCATCGCGGACGGCTCGTCGCTGCGCGGCGGCTCCGGGTACGTCGGCGAGATCGGGCATATGGCGATCCGGCCGGGCGGCCGTCCCTGCTATTGCGGGTCCAGCGGCTGCTGGGAGACCGAGGTCGGCGAGGCGGCCCTGTGCCGCGCGCTCGACCTGCCTGAGGACACCCCGCGCGGGGCGATCCTGTTCGAACTACGCGAACTGGCCCGCGACCCGCACGCGGCCGAGGAACGGCTCTCGGAGTTCGCGGAATGGCTGACGCTCGGCCTGGTGAACGTGGTCAACCTGCTCGGCCCGCAGCTGGTCGTGCTGGGCGACCTGCTGACCGTGCTGCCGGAGTCGGTCGTGCGGACGGTCGCGGCCGAGGTCCGGCGGCGAAGCCTGGTCAGCCGGGCGGTCGGCGGGACGCAGATCGTGAGCTCGGCGCTGGGCGCGGACGTGAAGCTGCTGGGCGCGGCCGAAGCGGCGTTCGAGATGATCCTGGACACGGTTTAGGTACCTACGGCGGCGCGTGAAGGACCCCTTCCCTCGGCTCAGCCGAAGAAACTCGACCTTCACCCCTTCCCCAGTACATGAAGGCCCCCTTCCTGTACCTAGGCGCAAGGAAGGGGGCCTTCCTGTACTTCACGCGAGCAACGCCGCAGGTGACGCGTAAGTGCTTAAG